>WTAG01000556.1 GCA_013139755.1 Methylomarinum sp.
GTGCGATTATAAACAACGTAAGGAATTTTATTGTAGAGCGGACTGAAGTCCGCTCTACCAGTTAATTACTTCTCTTTTTATCCAAACCCAAAGAGACCTTAGACATCAAGATTATGTTTAGTAATGATCTGTGTTATCAACCAACCCAGTTCCTAGCATTTCTAAACATACGTAACCATGCGCCATCTTGATTCCATTCAGCTGGCTGATACGAGTTCTGCAAAGTTCTGAAACAACGTTCTGGATGCGGCATCATAATAGTAAAACGACCATCTGTAGTTGTTAAGCCTGTAATACCGTCAACTGAACCATTTGGGTTTGCAGGGAAATCAGTCGTTGCTTCACCATAGTTATCAATATAGTTTAATGCCACTAATGCCTGATCTTTATCTGTTGTATTGGCAAATTCAACGCGTCCTTCTCCGTGGGCAATAACAACAGGTAAGCTTGAACCTGCCATACCTGCCATTAAAATAGAGGGTGATTCAGGCACTTTAACCATAGCAACTCTTGCTTCAAACTGTTCTGAGT
Source organism: Methylomarinum sp. (assembly GCA_013139755.1). The sequence continues at coordinate 532 of WTAG01000556.1, forward strand.
CATTACGTTTAAATTCTGGCCAATGCTGCGCTCCGGGGATGATTTCTTTTAAGCCTGACATCATTTGACAGCCATTACAAACACCTAATCCAAAAGTATCTTCGCGTGTAAAGAATGCAGCAAATTCTTCTCTGGCTTTTGGGTTAAACAATATGGACTTAGCCCAGCCGCCGCCGGCACCTAATACATCACCATAAGAGAACCCACCACATGCTACTAAGCCAACAAAATCTTTTAATGTCACACGACCATGAATAATATCGCTCATGTGCACATCAATTGCAGTAAAGCCAGCTCGATCAAATGCAGCAGCCATTTCCACATGGCCATTAACGCCCTGCTCTCTTAAAATAGCAACTTTGGGTCTATCGGCATTAGCATATTTGGCGATAATATTTTCATCGACATCAAAACTTAATGACGCTGTTAAACCAGGATCTTTATCATCTGCGATACGCTCAAACTGTTGCTTTGCACAGTCTGGGTTATCACGTAAGGCTTGCATTCTGTAACTGACTTCTGACCATGCTTTTTGCAAATCAGCACGAGCGGCAGAATAAATTTCTTCGCCTTGATAAGTGATATTTAATTGCTGTTGCTCTTCCATAACCCAGCCAATCAGCTTGACGCAATCTGTTAAGCCGGCTTCATTAAGAAAATCAACCACATCATCAGCATCAGACTGTTTAACCTGAATCACTGCTCCTAATTCTTCATTGAACAGTGTAGCCAGAATATCACTTTGCTCTGTAGCCAGGCTATCCAATTCAATTTCTGCACCTTTACGTCCTGCGAAAGTCATTTCAGCGATTGTTGCTAGCAAACCACCATCTGAACGGTCATGGTAAGCCAACAATTTATCTTCACTATTTAAGGTTTGGATTGAATCAAAGAATATTTTAAATAAAGCTGTGTTATCTAAATCAGGCGCTTCATTACCAATCTGTTTATAAGTTTGAGCTAAAACAGAGCCACCTAAACGGTTTTTACCTGCACCTAAATCAAGCAAGATTAAGATACTGTCTTCAGACTTTAACTCTGGCGTTAAGGTTTTACTAACATCTAAAACGGGAGCAAAGGCTGTGATAATTAATGATAACGGTGATGTCATGGTTTTATCTTTACCCTCTTCATTCCAAACCGTTTTCATCGATAAAGAGTCTTTACCCACGGGAATGGCAATACCTAAGTCAGGACAGACATCCATACCAACTGTTTTAACGGTATCAAATAAAGCCGCATCTTCACCTTCACTACCTGACGCTGCCATCCAGTTGGCTGAAATCTTCACTTTATTTAATGATTCAATACGCGTTGCAGCTAAGTTGGTTAAAGATTCAGCAATCGCCATACGACCTGATGCAGGTGCATCAATAATCGCTAAAGGTGTTCTTTCACCCATTGCCATGGCTTCACCGGTTAAGGCATGAAAACCCGATGCAGTGACCGCAACATCAGCCACAGGCACTTGCCACGGACCTACCATTTGATCACGTGCTACTAAGCCTGTTACAGAACGGTCACCAATATTAATCAAGAAACTTTTATCCGCTACCGCTGGAAATGCTAAAACACGATTAATCGCTTCAGACAATTTAATTTCTGATAGGTCTAAAGCGTTTAAATCTTTAGTGATATGTTTTACATTTTTATGTATTTTAGGTGATTTACCAAACAATACAGACATTGGAATATCAACTGGAGTACCACCTAACCATTCATCACTTAATGTTAAGTGCTGTTCATCTGTTGCTTCACCAATTACGGCATATAAGCAATGTTCACGCTCACAAAAAAACTCAAATAGTTCTAATGATTCTGGCGCAATGGCAACCACATAACGCTCTTGTGCTTCGTTACACCAAATTTGCATGGGTGACATGCCTTTATCGGCATTGTTAACATCACGCAACTCAAAACGCCCGCCTTTGTCGCAATCATGAATAATTTCTGGTACAGCATTGGATAAACCACCTGCACCAATATCATGAATAGAAATAACAGGGGTATCTTGCCCCATGGCATTACAGTGATTAATC
>WTAG01000280.1 GCA_013139755.1 Methylomarinum sp.
CCTAACACCTATAGAAGAAGTTTATCTCAACCCAATGACGATAAAAAATGGTTCGATAAAAAACAATACATTTGAAAAACACACATAAGGTAACAAAAAGCGACAGGTTGGTTGACATTTAGCGCTTCCCTCTCCAGCAGGAGAGGGCTTTAAGTACGAGTTAAACCGATAATAATAACGAACTTATTAGCCTTTTCAGTTTACTGACTCTTTTTTCAACACTTAACGGTGACATAGCCATTATTATCGATAGGACTTGTATTAAATCTTTTCATTTTATCTGAATTGAGTAATCTATGTATTGCTGAGAACTCACAAAACTTCTCAAAATATGTGGATAAAGTAGGGAATATTTCAATGCCTGAAAATTTCCGTCAAACTATGACACATCTAGGTTCATGGTTTGTACCTGAAGGTGATGCAAGTGGCTTTCATGATGTATATACAAGATAGACTGATGACTCTAGCTATAGGAAAACAGGTCACTTTCCTGATGCTGCTATTTTGATTAAAGAATTAAGGGGATCTAAAATGGCAGATTATACAACGGGAAAAAATATAAGCTATGCGACTGAATCAGTTAAGCAATGGTTTGTGATGATAAAAGATACTAAAAATAGATTTCCAAAAAACAAAAATTGGGGAGATGGATGGGGATGGGGATGGGCATTGTTTAAGACAAACAGTGTTGATACCAATGCGAGTAATGATTAAAAACAAGACTGTCTTGGCTGTCATTTGCCAGCAAAAAACAATGATTTAGTCTATCTCGATAGGCTATCCAACTTTAAGAAAATAATTATCAAGGCAGATAGACTTTGGGAATATTAAGACATTGCTATCTGTTTATCATATCATGTTAGCCTAAACAATCATCAACCTCGTATCTTACTTCCTGAAATTTAATAATGACAGTCAATCCAACTCAAAACATTTCTTCATTAACTTTAAGTAAACTCACGAATTTAAGTTATCGGAGTGGAGAGCTTAAACCCTATTTAGATACTATCTGCGAAAATATTATTGAAATTCTTGGTGAGGGAATTGCTGCTGTTAATTACTATAAGGAAGGGAAAAAGCATGTTTTGGCTGTCATTCCAAAAGATAGGCATAAAGAAGGTGCGCTGGAAGCACATGGTTATTTGTCAACTTATGTAGTCAATCATCAACAAGTTTTAAATGTAGAGGACGCAACAATGACACCAGAATATGGTATCCCTCCAAAGGGATATTGTTCTTATCTTGGTATTCCTCTAAAACTACCCAATGGAGAAATTGTTGGAACCCTTTGTTATTTTAATCAACGCAAACGACATTACACCCAAGAAGAGCAACAAATTTCAGAGCTATTTGCCGAACGTGCTGCCATTGCATTAGATAATTATGAACAATTTCATCAATTAAAATGCTATTCAGATACACTGAAGACTCTGGTTGATCAACGAACAAAAGAATTATTAGGTGTAAGAGAAGAGCTGGTTCAAAAAGAAAAGTTAGCCGCTATTGGTGAATTTGCCAGTCGTATTACTCATGAAATAAGAAACCCATTAGCCACTATTGGCCTCGCACTTGAGTATTTACAAAAAACAGAGAATATAAATGCTAAAAAAAGAGCCGTTTTGGCAACAACAGAAGTGAATCGACTGGAAACATTATTAAATGAAGTTTTATTATATTCAAAACCGACTCAACTAAATTGTCAGTCTGTTTCCCTTTCTCAATGGCTGGATGATTTTTTGTTGACTCATGATTCATTGTCTCAGAAATGTCAGTTACATTTTATACATCATAAAAAGTCAGAAGTCATGGTAAATGCAGATGCTAATAAACTAACCCAAATTTGTCTTAACTTACTGCGAAACGCCTGTGATGCATCATCAGCAGGTAATGAAATAAATTGGGTTACTGGAATTGAAGATAGCATGGGGTTTATTAGTGTTCATAATATGGGGGATATTATTCCTTCCTCAAAACTAGAGCTTATTACTGAACCCTTTGTAAGTGCAAAAGCAGGGGGGTCGGGACTGGGACTTGCGATTGTTAAGTCACTTATTTCTGCACATCAAGGAAAACTATCTATTCAATCAGATAAAAAGACAGGAACAACAATAACTCTATTTCTACCAATCACTAACTTATGAATGCCAGAATATTATTAGTAGAAGATGATGCAGCTTTGGCTCAAATGCTGGCAATGCATTTTGAAGATCAGGGGCATGAAGTTTTACACGCGCTAAATTTATTAAAAGCTGAACAGCTTCTTCACAGCCATCAACCCGACTTAATTGTGCTCGACCAAAGTTTGCCTGATGGAAAAGGCTATGACTTTTTATGTAATCTTGTCAGTCAAGATACTAAAACAACTGTCATTATGATGACAGCGGAACATGACCTGGAATTAGCTATTTCAGCCATAAAATCTGGTGCGTTTGATTTTATTCATAAACCGATTAAAACAGAAGCATTAGACTTTACCGTAAAACGAGCATTAGATCATCAACGCCTTTCTCGGCAAGTGAAGGTGCTTAGTGCATTATCAGAAACTTCTGACAGTCAGCCCCGACTATTAGGTCAAAGCGATGCCATGTTAACAATCAGTAAAGAAATTGCGTTGATTGCAGAAAGTAAAGCCAGAGTATTAATTACTGGTGAAAGTGGCACAGGAAAAGAACTTGTCGCTCGATCTATTCATCACCATAGTCAGCGTTCAGGTCCATTTTTAGCCGTAAATTGTGCGGCACTGGTTGATAACCTATTGGAAAGTGAATTATTTGGTCATGAAAAAGGTGCCTTTACCGGAGCAACACAACGTAAGCCTGGTAAATTTGAATTAGCTGAAAATGGCACCCTATTTCTAGATGAAATAGGTGAAATGGCACTGCCATTACAAGCTAAATTATTAAGAATACTTCAGGAAGGAACATTTGAGAGATTAGGTGGCACACAGCAGCTACACAGTAATGCCAGAGTTATCTCTGCGACAAATAGGTATTTACTGGATGAAATTAAACAAGGACAATTTCGAGAAGATTTATTCTATCGTTTAAATACTTTAAATATCCACCTACCTCCTTTACGCGAACGGAATGAAGATATTCCTCTGATTTGCAAAGGATTATTACAGCGAATATGTCGTAACGAAGGCAAGCCAGCTATACAATTAACAAAACAAGCCAGCCACTCATTACAACATTATTCATGGCCTGGCAATATTCGAGAATTAGAAAATGTATTAACTCAAGCAGTGATTAGGTTACGTGGAAATATTATTGAAATTGATAACCTTAATATTTGTAACCAGCGAGAGCCTGTGAGTTCTAGTCCGGTAAACAAAGAACCAAAGTCATTGGCTTTTATAGAGGCTGAGCATATTCGTAAAGTCCTCAATCATTGTAATGGGCACAAAGGTAATAGTTGTAAACTATTAGGCATTTCAAGACCCGCTTTGGATAGAAAAATTTTAAAGTATGATTTGGCTCTTCCCTAAAGAGATAAGTCATTTTTTAAGGCCCAGCCCGCCATTGGCAGAATGGATTCTCTCGCAGTTACAAAACACCTCAATATATTCAAATATAGCCTGCTTAGGAAGCAAAATTAAATAACGTCCTAACCTCCATGATTTTCATGGCATGGCTCGATAGTTCCACTGTGGAAGGAAATTATCAAATCGAATTTACATGCTTTCCTTAAAGCCATCCGCTACTTTTCGGCCTGTTTTAAACAGTTTTATCAAGAATGCTGGAAAAGACTTTTAACCCTGTCCTTGTTTTTGCTTTACCCATGAGCTGATTAACCAGCTCAATGCTTTTAAACACAACACCTTGACAGGCTCTTGTTATATGAGGGAATAATCGATGTTCTATTGGATTG
>WTAG01000444.1 GCA_013139755.1 Methylomarinum sp.
ATGATACTTGTACCTGTCTTGTATGCAACCTTCTTTAATATCAAGGTGCCTGCAAACTAAGCAAGTTAGAAATGGCTTAAAAAGTACAATTGTCTTGATCTTTATGCTCGGTGGTTTGTTGGCTGCTCTTTATCTGTTAAGTTCAATGTTACAGGTGTAATTAATGCACTTGAGCATGCTTATAAACAGCATGGCAGGCCTTCAAGACTTATTATTTCACAGAACCAAGGGTCCGCCAATATACCCGAACAAAGTAGGAGTAGGCGGCAGCAAAGAAGCTACTAGAATAACGCGCCTATCCTATGGAGCGTATTCTAGTAGCTTAAAGACAGGAACATGCTGGCTAGAAAAAGTATTATGACTGAGGATATGTCTCTTTCAGGAAGAAGCATAAAAATAATCCGATACAGAGTGTAACCGGCATGATAGAGATGGCCCATTGATAATCGACTATAGTCGCTGATGAGGAAGCAGCATCTAAATGAGATAATGTGCCTTCCCGAATACGTGAAATCACCCCAGTACCATCTAAAACTCTTCCTGGAATCGCCATCATAAAGCCACCGATGACAAATTGTGTCGCATTAACTAAAGCTGCAGACGTTCCTATCAATGTCGGAGATACCAGCTCTGCTGCAATTGTAAACGGTAACATTGATGCACCAGCCATTACACCAAACAAAAAGAATAATACCGCGGCTGTTGATGCACCTGATTCAGGATTAGACAAAATTATGATGATAATCAATAGCTGTAATATACAAGCAACTATCATCGGCTTTACTCTGCTTTTTACTTTATCTGAGATCCAAGAGAATAATGGTGCACCGATGGCTAATCCTGCCCATGCTAATGAACTTACGAAATAAGATGCACCTTGTTCCATACCACCAGAAGCAAGCAATCGAGGCCCCCAAATTACACCTAAACCTAGCATGGTACCCATTGTCGCTCCGCCTATTAAGGCGTTAAGCCATGTGTCACGAATTGAAACAACTTGGGATAAAGAATCAAATAATTCATGGAAGAAATTTCTCAATCCAGGCCATGTATATTTAGCTTGTTCCGTTTGAGGATCACGTAAAACGAATAACATCACTATGGCGATAACAACACCAATAATAGCTAAGCCATTTATTAATACAAACCACTCTACTTGTTCGATCATTACGCCAAGAACACTCTGACCAATAATTGCTGATAATGATGCAACCAATTGAACTAAAGCAAACATAAAACCATATTTAAGAGGAGAGAACCATTGCCCGCCAGTAAAGCCTGCGCCGATGAAGCCAAAAGATGCACCAATTGCAGCTAATACATTAGAAAAAACTAACATCTTAGGTCCGCTCGCATTAGCAAAAAGGAATGCTCCCGCAGCAACCACTAAACAGGCTATCGGTAGTACCCATCGAGTACCAATTTTATCTAATATAGAGCCACTGACCAGCTGGGTTATAGCAAAAACAAACGTATAAATGGTACCAACAAAACCCACTTGAGCCATAGTCAAACTTAGATCTTGTGCAACACTTACATTTGTTATCGCATAACCAGTTTGCAGCGTAAAAACAAAGACTACAAATAAAACACTGATTGACCAATTCAGCCAAGCCTGACCACCACCTAGTGTAGATGTCGTCGATTGATGTCCCATTAAAAACAATACCTTTTAGAAGTGATATTTAATAAGCCCACTAACTGCAAATTGCTCAGTCTTAAATGCTGATGAGTCTTTAATTCCATATTTATTAGTCCAATAGTCTACTTCAACACCAACAAATAATTGGTCTGACTTACCACCATATAAGTGACCTAAATCCAATTTAACTTGAGGGTTGAAATGAAAGTTTGCATGCAGAGGTCCAGTTCCAAATACATAATCAATAAAGCCATCTGCTAAAAACTTTGCCTTACCTATTTGAAATGGCAATGCAGTCGATGCTGTGATTTGATAATCTTTAAATCCTGCATCATTGCTATGAAAGTCATTTCTCGCAAATAGGTTGAATTGGAAATACCTTAGTTTATCTAAGCCTATAAGATTAAAGGCACTTAAATCAAAGTCAAAACCTACACCAAGGAGTAGTGACTCTGTAGCATCACGATCATCACCACGCTCATAAGATGCAGCGAATAATATATCTTTAAATACAACAAGGTCTTGTTGGAAAATACTAAAATGAAAGTCAGTATCTGTTAGCTTACCGATACTTAATCTAGCCGTAGCTTCTCCATACCATGCCTCTTCATCGCCATTGCCGTTGCGATCACCATGACTATATTTAGTACCATCTAGGAACATAAATAAATCACCAAATGACCAGTCACTCGCATGTTCTAATGTTATCGTACCTTGGTCTGACGGATCAACTTCAAAGCCACCTCCATATAAACCCGTGACACTAGTGTCATGCCAGTTAAGCCATTTGTCATCTTGTTCCTCTGCTACCAGACTCATCGATGATAGTAAAGAAACAAGACCAATACAGGCTAAGTGAGATTTATATTTATTTTTTATACGTACAGCAACTTCCTTTTTCATAGTTCAATCCTTGACGTTTATTTTGCTTGTGTTGGATATGTTTCTTTTAGGAAAAAGAATAATATCAATGCCATAAACAATGAAATAGGGAGAATCGCAATAGCCCACTGATAATCATTTACAGTTGGCGTCGCAACGGCTTCAACTTCACCTATACGAGCAATTAAACCTGTTCCAGACAAAACGCGTCCTGGGATAACCATGATTAATCCACCAACGATAAATTGCACAGCATTAACAATAGCCGCTGACGTACCGATC
>WTAG01000326.1 GCA_013139755.1 Methylomarinum sp.
ACGAATAGGCGTTTTGATTACCAACAATATCAAACCAATGGAATACAGGCACCACACTGCTGCCCATTCATTCATATCATTAGTAGTCATAAATGATAAGAATGGCCCCGTAATTAGATGGTAAAGCACCAATCTCCAAGCCCCGTATAATAACGGCAATAGAAATGTTGCATACATATAGGAGCTGGCCATTTGATAGTTACCACTGGCAGGAATTTCCCAAGCTATATGCCAATCACCCGATGTTGAACAGATTTGTTCTCCACAGAAAGGCATATTAAATTTAATATCAGGTATTAGAAGAAATTGATAAGTTTTGTCATAACACAAACTAGTCCACTCAAATGGGTATATGCGCATCATAAAAACAACTGCGGCAGCAAAACAAAGCACATAAACGGTTGAACTAATACGTTCACGTACACTTTTGGGAATAAAATGCATAGCCACGGCATTGACAAAAAAAGGTTGAAAAGCGATATGCATATAACCTAAAAAGGTCGCTACCTGATTACTGGGGTTATTACATTCATCAATCACTGTATAGGTGTATGCCTGCAATAGTTCCATTAGGGAAAAATAGGCCAACGCGGCGCACAGTACCTTTGACTCCCCTTTGTAATAAAAATAAGCGGTACTGGCAAACCCAGTCACTGCTAAAGCAGCAGATGCTTCTCCACTCCAACACATAAGCTTTCTCCTCTATTAGGACGAATCCCAAAATAGTGATTTCTTCTTATAATTAAAATCATCATACAGAAAGACCTGAATTTTAGGAAAACATCAATTTAGGCTTGGTCTTTTACACGCTTTATGCTATCAATTCGATATACTAATTAAATGTAATTTTCCTTTCCGCATTATTTAAAAAACACATGACAGTTTCAATACGCGTAATCCTGGTTATCATTTCTGTATTGTTTCCCATTTCATCGTATGCTTCGGAAATATCTCTCGAACATTTGGACCTGACACAGCATGCTGTAGGCTTCATGGCATTATTTATATTCATAGTTGCTTATATTGTGGTCATATTGGAAGATCAACTACATTTAAAAAAATCCAAGCCAGTCTTGCTGGCTGCCGGCATCATTTGGCTGATGATTGCTCTTGTCTACCAATCACATGAAATTGACCATGCCGCCGAGACTGCACTGAGACATAATTTTCTTGAATATTCAGAACTGTTTTTCTTTCTTTTAGTGGCGATGACTTACATCAATGCAATGCTCGAAAGAGGCGTGTTCAATGCGCTACGTGATTTGTTGGTGGGCAAAGGATTAAGCTATCGCATGTTGTTCTGGGTTACTGGAATCCTGGCGTTTATTATTTCGCCGATCGCCGATAATTTAACGACTGCTTTGATCATGTGCGCGGTGGTCATGTCGGTAGGCTCAGATAACCCCCGTTTTGTCTCACTTGCCTGCATTAATATTGTGGTAGCGGCCAATGCAGGAGGAGCATTTAGTCCTTTCGGTGATATTACCACCCTGATGGTCTGGCAAAGCGGGGTCATTGAATTCGGCGTGTTTTTCAAATTATTTATTCCAGCTGTTGTCAATTTCGTGATTCCAGCCGCTATTATGCACTGGTTCATTGATGTTGATAAACCCGCTGATACTCCAAATGGGGAGCAGGTAATCATCAAGCGAGGTGGATTGGTTATCGTTTGCTTATTTCTACTGACCATTATCACCGCTATTAGTTTTCATAATTTTCTTCATCTCCCTCCGGTGATAGGAATGATGATGGGACTGGCTTATTTAAAATTATTTGGATTTTATTTAAGTAAAACCCATCGTCGTGAAAATTCAAACTTTGATGATATCCCTGGAGGAGAAGACCATGATAGCCCTTTTGATGTATTCAATCATATAGCCAGTTCTGAATGGGATACTCTGCTGTTTTTTTACGGTGTCATTCTATCGGTTGGTGGTTTGGGTTTTATAGGTTATCTGAGCATGGCATCGGAATTTATATACGGTGAGCTAGGACCGACTACAGCTAATGTTTTGGTGGGCATGATATCCGCGATTGTCGACAACATTCCTGTGATGTTCGCCGTGCTGACAATGAACCCGGAAATGCCGGAAGTCCAATGGTTGCTGGTAACTCTAACAGCGGGTGTAGGTGGAAGCTTGTTGTCGGTCGGTTCAGCGGCCGGTGTTGCCTTAATGGGGCAGGCTCGTGGCAGTTATACTTTTCTGAGTCATTTAAAATGGTCGCCAGCAATAGCATTAGGCTATTTCGCAAGTATCTATGTTCATTTAATAGTAAATGGCTGATGATGATTGTGTAGGCTGGGTTTCGTACCTCAACCCAGCCTACACAAAATACTTTCACAGTTTCCTTCGCTAATCCGCCTTACGAATTACTTCAATTTAATCGATATAATCACAAAATGAATCAATATCATACATTATTGGTTTTAAATCTATATATTTGGTGACGATGGAAATACCTTTCTTATCTAACGAGCCGATGGTGTCAAATAGTGTTTTATCAACATGTTCATGCTGGTCAAATAAAATAACAAAATCATCGCCATGATATCTAAAGACTGAAGCGTTAGGAAAAGTCTTTATCAATACCTTAGCAAGCTGAATCAAAACCTCATTCCCCTTGTTCCAGCCATTTTTCCGGTTATATCCGGAAAAGTTTTTTAGCAGAATCAGATGCAAACAATTCTGTTTCCTTTGTGTATCTGCAAGAGTAAGTTGAAGATAGTTTTCATTATAAAGTTCTGTTAATGCATCGCAGAAAAAATATGAAAAACGTTTCTGTTCCAAAACAGTATTGGGTAGTTGTGTTGTGATAGGGATGTTAATTTCTTTAAGCACCTTAACAGCTGCATCTACCACAACCGGATGAAACTGGGTGCCAGAACAAGCCTTTATTTCATGCAATGCGTCCTCTATAAGCTTTCTGGGCTTATAAATTCTATTAGAAGTCATAGCATCAAATGCGTCGGCGACAGTCATAATATGCGATAAAAAAGGAATACTATCAGGGGACGAAGTAACTGGATATCCATTTCCATCGTAGTGGGCATGGTGATACTTAATAATTTCAGCCAAATCCTTATACATGGCAACCTTGGATAGCATATTAAAACCGGCCGCAGCATGTTGTTTAATCAAATCATACTCTAAATTATTCAATTTACCTGGTTTTAACAATACAGAATCTGGCGTTGCGACCTTACCTATGTCATGAAGAATTGCGGCTTTTTCCAGCTTTCTCACTTCTGTTTCATCAACATTTAAAGCAAGTGCAATTTGCTTACTATATTCAGCGACTCTAAGTGAGTGCCCTGCAGTATAAGTGTCACGCTGTTCAATGATATTAACAAAGGCAAGAATGGTTTCTTCATAATTGGAAATTTTTTCAATTTCCATTTGCGCCATAATTTCCTTTTGTTTCTGAGACTCCAAGACAAGGGAAATATCTTGGACAAAGTTTTCAAGCACGTTAATTTCTTCCGATTCAAAACCCTGCTCCCGGTCAGAATAAATATTTAATACGCCATGAGCCAGATCAATATTATTTGTAGTAAAAGGGATTGATATAACCCATTGCAAAATGTAGTCTTCTTTTCGGCGCACTTTGTGGTCATGACTAGAGGGATACCTTTTAATCAATGTTTGATTTTTTCTTATAGCAGTAATGGCAATATTATTTTTTGTCTTGTCGTCAGAAAGACTATAACTTTCCTGATCAATTACAGAAGGATTGTCTTCAGATTTATAAGCGACCTGTAGTTGATCGTTTTTAATCAAGCCGATCCAAATAAAACGATAATGTTCGTTAGCGACCAGTCGCTTAGTGCAGCTTTGGAAAACTGTCTGCATAGATATTGAACTTAATAACAGCTCATTGACATCAGCAATCGTTTTTAAAATCTCTTTAATGTATTTTTCATGCTGATACATTTTCTCCAGCTGCTT
>WTAG01000461.1 GCA_013139755.1 Methylomarinum sp.
TTACTTGCATAAAATAAACTCCTTATTAAATATAAATTAACCAGCCGTCATAAAAGACGTTTTCGCTGGCTTGATGAAGGAATAGACATAGCTTCACGATATTTAGCTATTGTACGTCTCGCTATATTTATGCCTTTTTCCTTTAAAAGACCTGACATTTTACTGTCACTTAATGGTTTCGCCGGATTCTCATTTCCGACTAACTCTTTTATAAATGCCCTGATTGCTGTAGCAGAACATTCACCTCCACCCTCGGTTGAAACATGGCTGGAGAAGAAGTACTTGAATTCTACTATACCGCTAGGCATGTGCATATACTTCTGCGTAGTAACACGAGAGATTGTTGACTCATGTAACTCCAATTCCTCTGCAATATCTCTTAATACCATCGGTTTCATTGCAATCGCGCCATGCTCAAGAAATGCTTGCTGCTTTTCTACAATACTTTCAGCAACACGTAGCAAGGTATCATTCCTACTATGTAAACTTTTTATAAACCAGCGAGCTTCCTGCAAATGTTCTTTCATGCTGACATTTTGTTTACTATTATCAGCCCTTTTGATCATTTGAGAATAGCTTGAATTAACCCGTAATTTTGGCGCAATATCGGGATTTAAATTCACTTTCCATTGACCTTTGTATTTCTTAACAAAGACATCAGGCACAATGTACTCAGAAGATATATCTTGTATTTTAGCACCTGGTTTTGGATCCAGCGTTCTAATTAAAGCAACGACTTCGTTTAATTCATTTTCAGACAAGCCCAGTCTACGCATAAGCCTTGCTTGGTCATGTGTTGCCAACAATTCCAAATGCCGCCTGACTAAATCAATGGCTTCCTGTCTAAAAGGAACTGTTTCAGGTAGTTGCTGCAATTGAATCATTAAGCAATCTGCAAGGTCTTTAGCAGCGATACCAACAGGGTCAAAATTTTGCACGCAATGTAATACTGCCTCCACCTCATCCAACTCTAAATCTTCCAGTTGTCCCTGCAACCCTAAAGAGATGTTTTCAATTGAATCACTGATATAGCCATCATTGTTAATTGAATCAATAATAGCAATGGCAATAGCTCGGTCTCTTTCTGAAATGGGTATAAGATCTAATTGCTGGTATAAATGCTCTAATAAAGTTTCAGCCTTACTATGCTGAAATTCGAACTCACTCCCTTCAGGAGCAGCTGAAGAGGCGGGAGCTGAACTCTCATAAACATCTTCCCAACTGGAATCTACAGGCAGTTCATCGGGCAGGTCTGTTTGTGAACCTTCACTGCTTATTTCAGTTTCTGATTTACTTTTCGGATCCTCTTCAGCACTAACAGTATCCTCATCAACCTCAAGCATCATATTCGATTCAAGTGCTTGTTGAATCTCTTGCTGTAAATCTAATGTCGACAATTGCAACAATTTTATCGCCTGCTGTAACTGCGGCGTCATTGTTAAATTTTGACCAATACGTAACTGTAAGGATTGTTTCATTAAATCAAAGACCTAAATAAATATATGAGGCTAAAGGCTAAAGGCTAAAGGCTAAAGGCTAAAGGCTAAAGGCTAAAGGCTAAAATAGTGTTTTCTCCTAATATCGTTAAATCAAGAAAAAATAATATTTCACAAATAACTTAACTCACTGGCAATTTTCTCCTGCTTGCTCTCCTTTTGCTCTTGCTCCCCCTTTTGCCTTTCACCTGCTCTTGTTCTAAAGACTAAAATTATCACCTAAATACACTTTTCTAACTTCTTCATTGGCAACAATCTCTTTTGTCGATCCTTCTGCAATCACCTTCCCGTCATTAAGTATATACGCACGGTCACAGATTTCCAGGGTAGCCCTTACTTTATGTTCAGTAATTAAAACCCCAATCCCTCGCTGCTTAAGGTGAGCAATAATTTTTTGTAGATCAATAACTGAAATAGGATCAACACCGGCAAAAGGCTCATCCAGTAGAATAAATTGCGGGTCTGTTGCTAATGCCCTGGCAATTTCAACTCTACGTCGCTCACCACCCGAAAGCCCTAATGCTATCTGATCACGCAAATGTGAAATACTAAATTCTTCCAATAAATCTTCAATTAATACTTCAGCTTGTCCCTTAGTTAAATCTGAGCGAATCTGGATGACTGCGCGTAAATTATCCACAACACTTAACTTACGAAAAACCGAAGGCTCTTGAGCCAAATAACCCACACCGAGTCTTGCACGATGATGCATAGGGTAATGGGTAATATCCATCTCATCAACAAATATTTCCCCACTCTCCGCCTTAACCAGTCCAACCAGCATATAAAAACTGGTTGTTTTACCCGCACCATTTGGTCCCAATAGCCCAACAACCTCACCGGTATCGACATGCAATGACACACCATCGACAACATTTCGTTTGTTATAACTTTTAATCAGTTGTTTTCCTGCTAGCCTGGTCATTTATTAATTGTTCCAGAATTTTTGCATTTTATGTCCCCCTCATCCCTACCTTCTCCATCTGGAGAAGGTAGGCAAGTGCGATTACTTACGGAAGTATTAGCCTCTTCCTTTTTCTTGGCTTTAGGCTTAAACACAGAATGCACTCTTCTGGCATCCGATGCTTTTTCCCCCGCTTTTATTAACGAATTTTTACTATCATAAATAATAAGCCTGCTCGCTGATCGACTATTTCCCTGAGAGACAACCGCCTCTTCAATTAAAATCAATTTGTTTTTATCCGGATAGTATTCACCCGTTAAGCCTTCACCATGAATTTCTTCTTTGCCTACACCAGGAAGTTGCTTGAATTTAGCCGGTTTCCCAGTAAATACCATTTTATCGATAGCTCCATCCTGGGTATATACAACCAATTTATCTGAGGTGATATGCAGACTACCTTGATCCGTCACCACATCCCCAGTATAAATACTGGTGCCTGTTTTGTCGCTATAACTGGCGGTATTTGAATCAATATAAACTGGCTGCTCTGAATCACTTTCGAGTGCCATAGCCCAATGACTGCCCCCTAACAAAACACTAAAAATAAAAACTTTAATTAAATTCATATCGTCCTTTAACTTTCGACAAAAATTTTAACCGAACTGGTTCAACAAAAAAGGCTTCCATACCTACACCCTCTGTCCTATTCACTCCATCGATGATTTCAGCCCACCGATCAGTTTCTGCATAGCTGGTTGACAGTACAACCTGTAAATCCAAGCTATTAATTTTAAAGGGGAGTCGTTTTTTTATAGCCTCCCGACGGATAGAAACTTCCCCCTCCAACAGTAAATGATCCCCATCAGCCTCTAACACACCTTTTTTAGACCTAATCACCCATGGTGGCGTATCTGAATTATACAAAGTCATCACAGGCTGTGCTAAATGCGTTTTTCCATCATCACTGTAATGAATCATTTTATCGGCAGTCAGCTCATTTTTCAGCAAACCTTGCTGGGTCATTTCTTTTTTATAATAGCCATTACTATAATAATCAGGACTATGAGCAACCAAGGTAACAGGCTCTTTGAGCTCTTCTTCAAAAAAATCTGCCAATAACCAAGAGCCAGCCATCAAAACAGCTAAAACAAGATAAACTCTATATTGGCTAAAAATCATTGCATGTAACTCTTCAATACGCCATCAAAAGTACCTTGCGATTTCATAATAAAATCACATACCTCTCTCACCGCACCTAAGCCACCGGGGGTTTCTGTACACCAATCTGCGTAATCCTTAACGGCATCATTGGCATCATTAACCGCAATAGATAAACCCACTCGCGTCATAACGGGTAAATCCAACAAATCGTCACCTACATGTGCTGCTTGTTCTGGCTCTATCGACAAAGATTGTATAATTTCATGGAATGCAGCAATTTTATTTTCATGTCCCTGATAGACATACTCAATGCCTAGGTTTTTCATCCGCAAAGCCACTGAATTTGATTTACGCCCGGAGATCACCGCAACTTCTACTCCGGTTTGTCTTAATAACTTAATTCCATGTCCATCACGAGCATGAAAACACTTATATTCTGTTCCCGAATTATCAAAAAACAGTCGACCATCAGTTAATACACCATCAACATCAAGAATTAATAATTTTAATTTTTTAGCCTTTTCAACTATGTCTTGCATCTATTTTATCTGTTGTAGCCCGTACGTAGCCTTAGCGGAATACGGGGCATGGCGATATACACCGGAAACCTGTATTACGCTACATACAGGCCACTTGCTTTCGTCTTTAGCCTGCTTAAACGATTCCTGCTCTAACTAAATCATGCATATTTAAAGCACCAAACAATTTATTATTTTGATCAACAATTAATAATGCATTTATCTTTTTTTGTTGCATTATTTTCATTGCTTCTGCGGCCAAAATATCTGATTTGATAGCCGCACAAGATACCGTCATAACCTCAGCTATTTTTGCTGTATGTATGTCTAAATTTTTTTCTAACATGCGTCTCAAATCACCATCAGTGAAAACGCCAATTACATGATTTCCCGAATCAACCACTGCGGTCATGCCTAATTTCTTTTCGGTCATTTCCAGTAAAGCATCACAAACAAAGGCATCCTCAGTAACTGAAGGAACTTCCATCCCCGAATGCATAATATCAGCAACCATCAGCAACAATCGTTTTCCTAAACTCCCTCCAGGATGAGATAAAGCAAAATCATCTCGGGTAAATCCTTTCGCTTCTAGCATGGAAACAGCCAAAGCGTCACCCATAACCAGTGCAGCGGTGGTACTAGATGTCGGTGCAAGCCCTAGAGGACAAGCCTCTTGCTCGACTGCAACATCAATATGAACTGTAGCAAATTTCGCTAAGGATGACGCAGGATTTCCTGTCATGGCAATAAACGGCACATCAATACGCTTAATAATCGGCAAAATCGTTAATACCTCGCCTGTTTCACCCGAATTAGACAATGCCAATACCACATCATGCTGAGTAATCATACCCAAGTCACCGTGACTGGCTTCTCCTGGATGTACAAAAAATGCAGGTGTACCTGTACTAGCCAATGTGGCTGCAATTTTTCCAGCTATATGCCCCGATTTGCCCATTCCTGTTACAACTACACGACCTTTACAATTAAGCATTAAATGACAAGCTTGTACAAAGTCATCATTGATTTTATTTGCCAAGGCAGAAACAGCCTCTGTTTCAGCTTTTATAACGGCTAAAGCCAAAGTTTTTAAATTTTGATCATGTGCATTCATATTTAATTAACTAACAACACTCTGGTAAATAACCCATTGATATCCACAGAAGGCTAAAAGCAATCCGCCCCCTTCCCAGCGGTTAATGTGTCCAGCTTTAGTCAAACCGTATCCTAAAATAAATAAAACCCCAGTAAACCCTAACATCACAGGGAAATCACGAGGAATCACGCTTTCAGCTACCGCACCAGGCGCAATTAATCCAGGCAATGAATATACAGCCAATAAGTTATACATATTGGAGCCGATAATATTACCCACCGCTAAATCATCTTCTTTTTTCAACACACTGCTGATAGAGGAGGCTAATTCTGGCAAACTGGTTCCCAATGCAACAACCGTTAACCCTATCACCAAATCACTAACACCAAAAGATTCAGCAATATTAACCGCAGCCCAGACTAATAAACGAGAACTGACTAATAAACCTACTAATCCCAGTAAAAAAAACCACCATGCTTTTTGAGTAGAGATATCTTCGGCCATTTCAGCGATCAACTCTTCCTCCAACGGATCAGCGGGTGATTCTATGTTTTGCTGTTTCTTAGCAGATTGAATAAGCCAAAGTAAAAATGTAAGCAACATGAATAACATTAACAGCCCATCGACCATGTCTAGCCCATCAAATGCCATAAAGTAACAAATCAAACTCACTATCATCAAAATAGGCAATTCACGTCTGAGTATGCCAGAGCTAAATGATAATGGTGAGATAAGTGCTGTAACCCCTAATATCAATCCTATATTAGCAATGTTAGATCCTAATGCATTACCCACTGCTAAACCTGCATTGCCTTGCATTGAGGCGATAACAGAAACCAGTATCTCTGGGGCCGATGTCCCCAACCCAACAATGGTCAAACCAATTAACAAAGGAGAAACACCCAGTTTACGTGCAATTGACGCAGTACCAACCACAAACTTATCAGCAGCAATCACTAACACAATCAAGCCAATTACCAAGGCAACAAAATTTACTAGCATATAATATTTTTAATAAGATTTAATTACGGGCATTATGCCATTTTTATTTCATCTCCACCAAAAGCCTTTTAATCAAATGATTTTACCGACAATAGATTGACTTAAACTATAGATCTCAGAGAGAATACTCAGTTACCCTATAAAAAACATAAAGGCGCATGGATAACAGCGTAAATTCTGACACTGATATTATTTCTATAGACAAGCTTAGCTTTTCCCGTGGAAGCAGAAAAATATTTAATGATATTTCTCTTACAATTCCCCGTGGCAAAGTGACAGCAATCATGGGACCCAGTGGCACAGGAAAAACAACATTGCTAAAACTCATTGGTGGCCAGCTAACCCCAGACCAAGGGAGTATTACTGTTGACGGTCAAAATGTTCATCAATTGAAACGCGCTGATTTATACACTCTTAGAAAACGCATGGGAATGCTTTTTCAAAGTGGTGCATTACTTACCGATATAAATGTTTTCGATAATGTTGCACTGCCTTTAAGGGAACACACTGCATTGAACGAATCGATGATTCGAACCTTGGTGTTAATGAAATTACATGCCGTCGGTTTACGAGGTGCCAGAGACCTCATGCCCAATGAATTATCAGGTGGTATGGCAAGACGTGTTGCTTTGGCAAGAGCCATTGCACTTGATCCGATGATGATCATGTATGACGAGCCTTTCACAGGACAAGATCCCATTTCATTAGGCACGCTGGTCAAACTGATTAAAGAATTAAACAACGCATTAGGATTAACCAGCATTATTGTTTCACATGATGTGAAAGAAACAGCAAGTATTGCAGATTACATTTATATATTATCTGAAGGAAAAATTGTTGGTCACGGCACACCGGAACAAATAAAAACACTGGACTCCGAATGGGTTCAGCAGTTCATGAATGGTGACTCAGACGGTCCAGTACACTTCCACTATCCGGCAGCCGATTATCATAAAGATCTATTTAATTAATGATGTATTTTTTTCAAAAATTAGGCCATTCCACCTCATCTAGTTTTGAAAAACTGGGTCGAGGTTCTTTTTTCCTACTACAAACACTAGCAGGTACCCTTTCGGTATTGCCTCGCCCCAGACTGTTGCTCAAGCAGCTTTATTCTGTCGGTGTACTGTCTTTCTTAATTATTACCATTTCCGGACTCTTTGTCGGCATGGTATTAGGCTTCCAGGGCTTTCATATATTATCTGATTTTGGTGCCGAGGAAACTTTAGGTGTAATGGTTGCAGCCTCGCTAGTCAGAGAGCTAGGGCCGGTGGTTGCCGCTTTACTTTTTGCTGGACGCGCAGGCTCTGCCTTAACAGCAGAAATCGGACTAATGAAAGCGACTGAGCAGCTGTCAGGCATGGAAATGATGGCTATAGACCCGATAAAACGCATCATAGCCCCTCGGTTCTTTGCTGGCTTTCTTGTCATGCCGCTACTTGCTGCTTTATTTAGCGCCATAGGAGTGCTTGGCGGTCACATGATCGGTGTTAGCATGCTAGGCGTTGATGACGGATCCTACTGGTCACAAATGCAAGCAAACCTTGATTTTCAAGATGACATTCTTAATGGCATCATTAAAAGCATCATTTTTGGCTTTGCCGTCTCATGGATTGCATTATTTGAAGGTTATGATGCCATACCTACTTCTGAAGGCGTCAGTCGTGCAACAACACGTACTGTTGTCAATTCCGCTTTTACTATCCTTGGTCTTGATTTCATCTTGACCGCACTCATGTTTGGAGATATTTAACATGCAGAATACTAAAACACAGGACACACTGGTTGGTCTTTTTGTTGCCAGTGGCATTGCCGCACTTTTCTTTATGGCAATGCAAATAAGCAACCTCAGTGCTTTTTCTAACAATAATGTTTATAGCATATCCGCGCGTTTTGAAAATTCGGGCGGGCTAAAAGTTAAATCACCGGTTTCGCTAGCAGGTGTCCGTATTGGCAGAGTTTCCAATATATCAATTGATACAGAAAGCTATGAATCCATTGTAAAAATGGATATTGAATCTCAATATAATTTACCCGATGACACTTCAGCCAGCATTTTTACTGCCGGCTTATTGGGCGAACAATATATCAGTCTTGAGCCTGGTGGCTCAGAAGATTTTATAGAGGCCAATGGTGCAATTGACATCACCCAATCAGCTATCGTATTAGAAGAAGTGATTGGTCAATTTTTATTTAAAGATGCGGCTGACGAATAATGCCATCATTTAACATCAACAAAAAAAATGATGAACACTTTTTTATTGAAGGCGACTTAACTTTCTTTACCCTCAATAAAAACACCATGAAATTATTTGGATTTTTTAAATCGGGGAAAAAAATAAACATCGATTTGGGCGGTGTTAATTCAGCTGATAGTGCTGGCTTAGCCCTTATCGTCGAATTGATAAAACAAAGCAAACTCTACGGTACTCAGTTAGTGTTAAAAAATATTCCACAGCAACTATTAACACTTGCCAACCTTAGTGGCTTAGATATAGAAAAAGAAATAAGCTGATTTAAAGACAAAACATACGTTGAGCGATACAACATACCACTCGCTCATATTTGTTCTATTAAAATAGAACAACCAAACTTACTTGTTCCTAACATGGGACATTACTAAAGGTTAGACTAAAGCCCTATGGATAAACTGATCATTACAGGTGGTGCTCAACTTTCTGGAGAACTTAGAATCTCTGGAGCAAAAAATGCCGCCCTACCTATCTTAGCCGCCACGCTTCTCAGTGAAGAGCCCGTAAGCATAGGAAATATCCCGCATTTGCATGATATTACAACCACCATGCAACTTTTAGGACAAATGGGAATTCAGCTTACTATCGATGAAAAAATGAACATCGAAGTAAACTCCAACACTATTACAAAATATGAAGCGCCCTACGAACTAGTTAGAACCATGCGTGCCTCCATTTTGGTGCTTGGCCCCTTACTGGCTCGCTTTGGTGAAGCTCATGTTTCTTTACCGGGTGGCTGTGCTATTGGTACTCGCCCTGTCGACATCCATATTGATTCTCTAATCAAAATGGGTGCTGATATTCAAGTAGAAGCTGGCTACATTCACGCGAAAGTAGACCGCTTAAAAGGTTGCCGCCTAGTGCTTGACAAGGTCACTGTCACAGGCACAGAAAATCTATTAATGGCCGCCACGCTAGCCGAAGGCACAACCATTATAGAAAATGCAGCCAAAGAACCAGAAGTATCTGACCTGGCTCACTTTCTAAATGCAATGGGTGCAAAAATTAGGGGTATAGATACTGATACACTAATCATTGAAGGCGTAGAAAAACTTGCTGAGAAAGGTATTCATTACGACATTCTTCCTGACCGTATTGAAACAGGCACTTATTTAGTTGCAGCCGCAATTACTCGCGGCAAAGTAAAACTAAAAGATACTCGGCCAGACACACTTGACGCTGTTTTAGAAAAACTAACAGAAGCCGGTGCAGATATTGAAACAGGTGAAGACTGGATTTCTCTGGACATGCATGGCAAGCTACCAAAATCGGTCTCTGTTCGTACTGCTCCTTACCCCGCATTTCCTACTGATATGCAGGCGCAATTTACAGCCATGAATACCATTGCTGAAGGTGTAGGCATTATCACTGAAACCGTATTCGAAAATCGTTTCATGCATGTTCAGGAAATGCAACGCATGGGGGCCAACATCCAACTTGAGTCGAATACTGCGATATGCACAGGAATAAAACAATTAACTGGTGCGCCTGTTATGGCTACCGACCTTCGCGCCTCAGCCAGCTTGGTTCTGGCAGGCTTAGTTGCAAAAGGAGACACTTTAGTTGACCGGATTTATCACATTGATCGTGGTTACGATCACATTGAAGAAAAACTATCTCAACTTGGCGCAACTATTCGACGCATTCCACGATAAGGTTTTAACATGTTAACAATTGCTGTATCAAAAGGCCGTATCTACGATGATGCTCTTCCTTTATTAGAAGAAGCGGGCATCGTTCCCATTGATAACCCTAAGACGAGCCGAAAACTAATTTTACGCACCACCAGAGATGACGTTCAACTCGTCATCATTAGAGCAACAGACGTCCCGACTTTTGTTGAATATGGTGCGGCGGACATGGGTATTGCGGGCAAAGATGTTTTATTAGAACATGGTGCCGAAAGCTTATACGAACCACTGGATTTGGGTATTGCAAAATGTAGACTGATGACGGCTACCCCCGTCAATGCACCAAAAATAGAAGGCAGAATCAGAGTTGCGACTAAATATGTAAAAACCGCTCAGCGCTATTTTGCAGATATAGGCGTACAAGCTGAAATCATTAAGCTTTATGGCGCAATGGAATTAGCACCACTGGTTGGCCTAGCCGACTGCATTGTCGACGTGGTTGACACCGGCAACACCCTTAAAGCCAATGGTCTTGAACCTAAAGAACTGATTACCCATATCAGCTCGCGCCTTGTGGTTAATAAAGCATCAATGAAAATGAAACATCAGGCTATTCAAACACTGTTAGACCAATTTGAAAAAACTTTAGCAAAACGCCAATAACAATCGCCCTATGACTGCTTTAAAAATCACTCGACTTGATAGTGCTACACCCGATTTTAACGACCAATTAAACACCCTACTTGCATGGAATGAAGCCGATAACCTTGAGGTTCACCAGCAAGTTATTGATATTATCAAAAAAGTCAGGCAAGACGGTGATGAGGCAGTCATTGGCTACACCAACCAATTTGATCATACATCTTTCAAAAAAGCCTCCGATATTGAACTGACATTAAGTGAGCTAAAGCAAGCGTGGGATAGCTTGTCAGCAGAAAAGGCGCATGCATTACAAACAGCGGCTAATCGTGTCAGAGCCTATGCCGAAGAACAAAAAATGCAATCTTGGCAATATACCGAAGATGACGGCACTGTTTTAGGGCAAAAAATAACGGCTTTAGACAAAGCGGGGCTTTACGTTCCTGGTGGTAAAGCTGCCTACCCTTCTTCTGTATTAATGAATGCAATTCCAGCCAAAGTCGCTGGTGTTGGCGAGTTAATAATGGTCGTTCCCACACCACAAGGTGAAACCAACCAATTAGTCTTAGCAGCAGCCTATATCGCAGGGGTAGATCGCGTATTTACGATTGGCGGTGCACAAGCTGTGGCCGCACTGGCTTATGGCACAAAAACCATTCCAGCGGTTAATAAAATCGTTGGCCCTGGCAATATCTATGTGGCAACTGCAAAAAAATTAGTTTTTGGGCAAGTTGGTATCGATATGATTGCGGGTCCTTCAGAAATTTTAATTATCTGCGATGGCAAAACCAATCCTGACTGGATTGCAATGGATT
>WTAG01000334.1 GCA_013139755.1 Methylomarinum sp.
AAGTCGATGATACGGCCGGGTGTGCCGATAATAATATCAACATTAGATTTAACGGATTCTAGCTGCTTTTTGTAATCAGTGCCGCCATAGATCAGTGCATACTTTAAATTTAGATGTTTACCTAAAAGAAGCGCGTCTTTATGTATTTGAATCGCTAGTTCACGCGTTGGCGCAAGAATAAGAGCTCTAGGGTTTTTGATCTTTTCGCTTTCATCATTAATTAGATGTTGAAAGGTGGCAAGTAAGAATGCAGCGGTTTTCCCCGTTCCTGTTTGAGCTTGTCCGGCAATATCTTTGCCTCTCAAGGAAAGTGGCAGTGTTTTATCTTGAATGGGGGTACATTCAATAAAACCAGCTTGATTAAGGCTTTTGATGATGGAGTCAGATAATTCCAGATTACTGAAGCGTGTTTTCGTTAAATGCGTTTTATTCATTGCTATAGGATAACTTAAAAATCCATTTGTCTGAAATTGATTGACAATATATTGCTATCGACTCTATAGTTAGGTTTTAAAAATTTTGGAGAATAAGGTGAGTGACTCGGTCCTTCATGTAACAGATGCTGATTTTAATGAAACTGTTATTAAGTCAGGAAGTCCTGTATTGGTTGATTATTGGGCGGAATGGTGTGGTCCATGCAAGATGATTGCTCCTGTGCTGGATGAAATTGCAACTGAATACGCTGGTAAGCTAACAGTTGTTAAATTAAATATTGACGAT
The DNA here is from genome assembly GCA_013139755.1 of Methylomarinum sp. The sequence goes on from WTAG01000334.1 coordinate 721, forward strand.
AACCCAGCAACACCGCAGCACTATGGCGTGCGAGGTATTCCAACATTAATGATTTTTAAAGACGGTGACGTTGAAGCGACTAAAGTAGGCGCTTTAAGTAAATCCCAGTTAGCTGATTTTATTGATAGCAATATCTAAATGGCTGCAAGAAACGGCCGTGGTGAATCACTTTCATGGCTGTTTCTGAATATTTATTAGATTTGTGTCACAAATTAGTAGCGCAAATCTAGTAGATATTATATAATCCGCAAATACCCAATTCAGGGTACCGTAGTCGATCCCGCATAATTACATTTTCTTTATACGGTTATTACCGCTTAGCATTTCTTTGAATCCTCATACATATGAATCTGTCCGAATTAAAACTGAAACAAATTGGTGAAATTGTATCTATCGCCGAGTCTTTAGGTCTTGAAAACATCTCTAGAGCACGAAAACAAGAAGTTATTTATTCCATTTTGAAGAAACAAGCAAAAAGTGGGGAGGATATTTTCGGTGATGGTGTGCTGGAAATTCTACAGGATGGCTTTGGTTTTCTTCGATCCCCCGGTTGTTCATATTTAGCTGGCCCCGATGATATTTATGTTTCCCCTAGTCAAATTAGACGGTTTAGTTTGCGTACAGGCGATACCATCAGTGGGAAAATAAGACCCCCTAAAGATAATGAGCGCTATTTTGCAATGCTTAAAGTTGAAAAGATCAACTTCGAGCCACCTGAAAATGCAAAAAATAAGATTCTCTTTTCTAATTTAACACCGCTGTTTGCAAATAAACGTTTTACGCTTGAGCAAGGTAACGGTACCAGTGAAGATCTTACAGGTCGAGTGATTGATTTAATTGCCCCGATTGGTAAAGGTCAGCGTGGTTTGATTGTTTCTCCGCCTAAGGCTGGTAAAACAATGATTTTGCAAAGTCTTGCGCATGCGATCGCAGAAAATAACCCTGAATGTTACTTAATTGTATTGCTTATTGATGAGAGACCAGAAGAAGTAACAGAAATGCAACGCTGTGTACGTGGCGAGGTGGTTTCTAGTACTTTTGATGAACCAGCGTCTAGGCATGTACAAGTAGCCGATATGGTTATTGAAAAAGCCCGTCGATTAGTTGAGCATAAACACGATGTGGTTATATTGTTAGACTCACTAACTCGTTTAGCAAGAGCTTATAATATGGTGACACCTTCATCGGGTAAGATTTTATCGGGTGGTGTTGACGCCAATGCATTAGAAAAGCCTAAGCGCTTTTTCGGTGCGGCAAGAAATATTGAAGAAGGTGGTAGTTTAACTATTCTAGCAACCGCGCTTGTTGATACCGGCTCTAGAATGGATGAAGTTATTTACGAAGAATTCAAGGGTACAGGTAACATGGAGTTACACCTTGAGCGTAAAATTGCTGAGAAGCGTGTTTATCCAGCGATTAACATTAATCGTTCTGGCACGCGTCGTGAAGATTACCTAGTTGCTCCTGAAGAACTACAAAAAACCTGGATCTTACGCAAAATATTGCAACCTATGGATGAAATGTCAGCATCAGAATTTGTTCTAGGTAAGCTTAAAGGCTTTAAAACGAATGCAGAATTCTTTGAGTCAATGAAGAGATAGAATTAAAGCAGGCTCAAGACAAAAGACTCAAGGAAGAGCGCGAAGCACAGTTCTTTCTTTTTTAGTCTTTCGCCTTGAGCCATTAGTCTGTTCTTAATCTTTTTGTGGTACATATCCTTCGGGCATTTCAAAGTCGCCTGAAAAAAGAAATTTTTCACGTTCTTCTTCTAAAAGCTTTTTTGCTTTTGGGTCAAAGCTGGCCAAACGTTGCTCGTTAATAATCATTGTTTGCATATTCATCCATTCTTGCCACGCTTGCTGCGACACATTCTCGTAGATAAACTGACCTTTAGGGCCAGGGAAAGGTGGGCTTTCTAAACCTTCTGCTTCTATACCTAGTTTTGCGCATTTAATCATTCTAGTCATGACTTTTCCTGTTGATAATGAGACTGTAAGAGTTTTTTTATGGGCGTTGGTAATCCCAAAGACCGAATCTGTTCTGTTTTATACCAGACTGATTGATTCGCTTCCATCACATTATTTATAGGGTTTTCTGTTTTAACCAATGTTGCAGTGTAATCTAAGTGGTAATGAGAGAAAGTATGTCGTTGCTGATTGAGTTGTTTAATCGACTGAATGGGTAAATTGTTTTCTAAGCACCATGACTGCATATCGATTATTGAATCAAACTCAGGAAAGCTCCATAAACCACCCCAAATGCCAGATTCAGGTCTTTTTTCTAAAAATATTTCATTATTCTGGTTTTGTAATATTAAAAAAAATAGCTGTTTAACGGGTAATTTCTTTGCTGGTTTTGGTGTTGGAAAGTCCTGCACTTTATTTTCTATTCTGGCGATACAATCGTTACTGACAGGGCAGTCCTGGCATTGTGGTTTGCTGCGTGTACACAAGGTGGCACCAAGATCCATCATTGCTTGGGTATAAGATGCGCAGCGTTCAATCGGGGTGTATTTTGAGCTTATTTCCCAAAGCTCATTACTGACCTTGCTATGACCTGCCCAGCCAGAAATGGCGTGATGACGAGCTAATACGCGTCTGACATTGCCATCTAAAATTGGGTGGCTGTTATTAAAGGCAATGCTTAATATGGCACCAGCTGTTGAACGACCAATCCCGGGTAAAGCAGTGAGCAAGTCTAGATTGTTTGGAAACTCTCCACCGCTTTGGCTGATGAGTTGTGCTGTCTTGTGTAGGTTTCTTGCGCGGGCATAATAACCTAAGCCCGACCAGAGATGTAGGACGGAGTCTAGTGGGGCGTTGGCTAATGCGTGAATGTCAGGGAAATTTTGGATAAATTGCTTGAAGTAGGGGATTACAGTAACGACTTGTGTTTGCTGCAGCATGACTTCGGAGAGCCATGTCCTGTATGGGCTAATGTCTTGTTGCCAGGGTAAATTTTTTCTGCCATTTTGGTCGAACCATGTAAGGATTTTCTGTTGAAATATTTCGGGGGGCATACAGTGAGTCGTGGGAGGGTGGTCTATGTTTTTAGAATATCTGCTCTCTGGCGGTTTAGAGTGAGCACTAAACCGCCAGAAAGCAATGTTTGTAAGTAAGGGGTGGGTTAAAACAAACCCTTTAATAAGTTGCCTACGCCAGGACCAATTTTTTCATCCAGTTTTTTTATTAACTCATCTCTTTTTTTGTAAATTTTTTCTTTGTTCTTTTCCATTAGCATAGCTGCAATGTCAAGTTTATAGGTTGGTTTGGCGATAGTGTTCCCAACATTAACAATAATAGGAAGACCTTTTATTTTTTCTGGTGTAGTCGCGGTCGCTACAGTTTTCAGCAGTTTGGCGTTCACTGTGTAATCTAATTTTTCAGACACCAGGTTTGCAGTACCTTTGCCGTTAACACGAAGTTTAGAGGCTTCAGCATACAGATCGTCATTGCTTACTAGACCATTTTTTATTTTTGCTGTGCCTCTGATGACAGAAAAAACAGTTTGGTCGTTTTTGTTCTCAGTAGGTAGCGGTGTGCCATCGATTAAAGATTTACTGTTATCAATTATTTTTTGTAGGTTAAATCCCCTGATAACACCATCTTTAAAATTAAAGTTTATATTGCCATTTAGGGCTGATTTTATGGCTGCTGTGGTGTTGCCTCTACTTTGTATTTTTGCATTGGCATTAACGACACCACTCATTCTAGCTTCACCCAGCATATCTTTTAACAAAGGCTCTACATGGACGTTACTGAGTTTCTCGTTTAACGCGAGGGTAGGCGTCCTATTCTTGACGTTAATGGTGGTATAGCCTGTGTAATCACCTTTATAAAGCTGTTTGACTGATTGTTGAGTCTTTATTAGGCCGTTTTTAGCATTAAGTTTTAAACTCAAACCCTGCATATTTAAATTGTTGATTTTAAGGCTATCAATCGCGAGCAGCCCATTTACGTTTAATCCTCGTAGTGTTTCAACAGGAAATAAAGCTGCACCAGCCGCTGCAGCACTTGCAGGTGTAGCTACTGGTTTTGAAGACTTTCCTTTTGCTGCTGGTGCTAAGTAGCGGTCAGCATCAATTGCATCTATTTTAAGATTAAAGTTGATAGCAGGCTTTGCAAAATTATTGATTTTGCTAGAGCCGCTAATATTAGTATCGTCTAACTTAATGGCTAGATTTTTAATGTCTGCAGAATCAGGTGTAGCAAGCAGGTTTAGGGCGACAGATAATCTGTTAAGCGCTTTAGGATCTTGCATTTTAGGCAAAGGTATCGCCATAGACTTCATTAGTTGAGCGAGATTAAATTCTTCTATATTAATACTGCCTTTAAATACAGGCTTATCCTTGATATTTGTTCCGTTAATATTTGCTAATAAAGTTAAGTTGTTAGTATTAAGCTTTAAGTCAGTAATATCGATGGTTTGTTGGGCTAAATTAAGCGCTATCTCGGCCAATAAGGTAACAGTTAAAGATTCCCCTGGAATGTCTTTGCCTCTGGTGATGCTTTCTATATTGATCGCGGTGAGTTTAAAATTATCAAGTTGTTCGTTAATGATTAAATCGGTAGAAAAACTGAGGGTTTCAGTCAGCTCAGGTTCGGAGTTGCTTATTTTTAATGATAAATCAACATCAATGGCTTGATCAAAAACCAGCTTCCCAGTAGAGAAGTTGAAATCATTAATTTCAATATGCTTGCCTTGCTGCTGGTCATCCCAGATAATTTTAGCTTGTTCTATAGATACGCCGCCGATTGCTAATGCAGCAAGTGGAGAGGCGCTTGGTGCTTTTTCTGTATCTGTCGTCGAGGTTTTAGCTGGTTCAATTTCTGGATCTGTTTTTGCACCGGCTAAATCATCCCAATTGCTAATGCCTTGTTTGTTTTTTGCTAGGTTTAAAGTTAAGCCTTTTAATACAATGCGGCTAACTTCCAGTTTTTTTGATAGTAGCGGTAATAACTTAACTTTAACGTTACTTTCTTCGATTTCAGCAAATGGCTGCTCAGGAAAACCTTGTGCATTACTTAATGATAACTTTCCAGTGGAAATACCAATCCATGGGAAAACAGATAAATCTAAATCACCTTCTATGAGTAAGTCTCTACCCGTATTTTCTTTGACAGCAGTTTGGATTTCAGGTTTAAAGTCATTGGGGTTGATAAACAAAGGTAATGCCACAGCAGCAATAACGATTAACAAAATAACTGAGGCAAGGACGTATAAAACAATTTTAAGCAGACGACTCATTTTTTAATCTCACTGTTTTAAAAGGTGTATTGATAAAAGATATAGCTTATGATTATCATTTTTGCATTGGTTCTAAGACTGATTTTAGCTGGATTGAGGACTAAAGCAATGTATTTAACTGAAAAAAAGGGGGCGCAATGTTAATTATATTGGCTGCTATTATCACTGTAATCGTTTTCTTTCATTCGGGGAAAAAAAACAGTGAAAATGGCATAAGATGGGCTGTGATAGGGTTGTTTGGTTATATTTTAGGTTTTGCTATAGGCATGGCATTTATTGGTGAAACATTTATTTCTATCTTTATTGCCTGCGCTATTGTTTATTTTACGCATATCCAATTATCAAGGGTAGCGTTGAAAAATAAGGTAAGTGAGTAAAGAAAAAGATTCAGTATAAAAAAGCGGGCTAATGAGCCCGCTTTTTATGCTAAACGCTATAGTAGCTTAGTTTATAACTTGTCAGAATTGTCATTCAAGTACTTTGCAACACCCGCTGGGCTAGCATCCATACCCGAATCGCCTTTATTCCAACCCGCTGGGCATACTTCGCCATGCTCTTCGTGGAACTGTAGTGCGTCAGTCATGCGTAACATTTCGTCAATGTTACGACCTAAAGGTAAGTCGTTAACAACTTGATGGCGAACCATACCGTTTTGGTCAATTAAAAAACTACCACGGTAAGCAACTGCAGGTGTTTCTGCTTCGACATCGTAGTCTTTACAGATTTGGTGATCAATATCTGCCGCCATTGTGTAGCGCACTTGGCCAATACCACCATCATTGATTGCAGTGTTACGCCATGCGTTATGAGTGAAGTGAGAATCAATAGATACTGAAATAACTTCTACGCCACGTTTTTTGAACTCATCCATGCGGTGGTCTAAAGCGATTAACTCACTTGGACAAACAAAAGTAAAATCTAATGGGTAGAAAAATACAACAGCGTATTTTCCTCTTGTTGCTTCAGAAAAGCTGAAAGAATCAACGATTTCACCGTCAGCCAATACCGCTGGCACTGTAAAGTCAGGGGCTTGTTTACCTACTAATACGCTCATTAGATGTCTCCAGAAAAATTAATTTAAAACAAAGGGTTACGTAAATTTAATCGACCGTTTTAAAACGGATTTCACATATTCTACACTAAATTACTGGGTAATTGCCTAATAAAAACAACCAAAAACTTGAAATAAATCTGAACTTCTAAGATAATTTGTAATCATTATCTTACGTGATTAACAAGAAACATGTGTCTTTTATTGGCCTGATTGCATAGCAATGCATATTTAGGGTCACGGAGTATTTCAAAATGGCAAAAAATAAACATATTACAGAACCCGATAAATTCGGTTATCAAGTGCGAATTGTAAGGCGTGGCAAAGAAAGTAGCCGCTACTTCTCTCATAAACTGTGGGGCAATAGAAATAAATCGCTGCAAGCGGCAATTGCATGGCGAGATCAAATGTTGGTTGTATTAAAAGGCAGTCGCACACGCTTTTTAAAACCTCCTAAGAATAAAACTACAACGGGAGTAACCGGTGTATCTAGAACAATAAAGTATGATCATAGAAAAGATAAAAGCTATCTTTGTTATACCGTTTTCTGGGTTAAAGACCGCAAGTCACGCAATAAGACCTTTCAGGTTGGTAATGTTGAAACTGTAACGGCTGATGATGAGTTGCACGCGTTTAGAACAGCAAAATTGTTTAGAAGTTGTTATGAGCATGCAATTGATCATGATTTACAGTTTGATGATACTAAATTTGTTGGCTGGAAAAAATTGCGCTTGTATGAAAACTCAGAATTAAATGCAGTTGCGGCATAATTTGAGTAGTCAGTTATTTG
>WTAG01000080.1 GCA_013139755.1 Methylomarinum sp.
ATTCTAAAGCCTCTGCCGTTAACTACAAGTTAGCTTTGGATCATATCGGCAAAGTCACTTCTGTTGTTGCTATGTCTCCACCCGATACCCGTGAAGGTCATCAAATAGTCGATCAAGAGAGTAAGGACTTTATACAAAACTGGTGGCAATCGCATGTCGGGAACACCGATGAAAAGAAATATACTAAAGCCATTATTAATGATTTTAGCCAAGATGATGGCCCTGATATTATGATTGTGGTGGATAAACTGCTGACGGGGTTTGATGAACCTAAAAATACGGTGTTATACATTGATAAGCCGCTTAAAGGTCATAACCTGATTCAAGCGATTGCACGAGTAAACCGTCTACATAAGAAAAAACAATTTGGTTATTTGATTGATTATCGAGGCATATTAAAAGAGCTGGATACTACCATCGAAAAATATCAAAACTTAGCTGAGCGTACACAAGGTGGCTTTGATACGGATGATATTAAAGGTTTGTATAACAGCATGGAGACTGAGTATAAAAAACTGCCTGGGCTTTATAACTCGCTTTGGTCTCATTTTTCTGAAGTTAAAAATAAACAGGATTCAGCCGCATTGCGTCAAGCTTTAAGCCCTAAAATGCAGGAGATAGAAAATCAATGGGTGGATAGGCATCTTAAAAAACGGGATGAATTTTATACGGCACTGACAGCCTTTACTAACTGTATGAAGGTTGCATTACAGTCTGCCAGTTACTTTAGTGATAAAAGCTTTGAGAATAAACGCCGGCATTATAAAGACACCCTGGAAATGTTCGTCAATCTACGCAAACAAGTACGTGAAGATGCTGATGAAACCATTAATTATGATGAGTATGAGGAAGATATTCGCCAGTTACTGGATAAGCATATTGGTGGCGTAGCGATAAAAGAAGCGGAAGGTGCTTATTTAGTGGGTAATCTGGGTAAAAATGTTAAACCCACTGACATATCTGATGATGAAGCACGTAACCAGACAGATAAGATCACAGGCCGTATTACCAAGATGATCAAGCAAGACCTAGCTGATGATCCTTATGCTCAAGGGTATTTCTCTAACTTATTAAAGAAAGCCATTGCCGATACTAAGGCGATGTTTGATGCCCCTGTGAAGCAAACTATTTTATTTGCTAACTTTGAACAGGAAGTAAAGTCCCGACAAGTTGCCGGGATGCCTGATGAATTTTCTGATAATAAACATGCACAGGCTTATTTTGGTTTATTTAAACATCTGTTTAATTCTGAATTACTCAGTACGGCTGAACTGGATAATGACAAGCTGATTAAGTATGCATTTGAAATTGATGAAATTATTAAAACAGCTGTGGCAGAGTTTTCAATCAATCCAGCAGAAATTGAAAACACTATTAGCATGAAATTATTACCGATGTTATTTGGTGATTTAGGCATTGAGAACGCACAACGCTTTATTCAAGAGGTTTTGCAAATCACTCGTTTAGGTATTGCAAGAGCGTGAGCAAGATAAGTACCGTTACACAAGAACGAGGCGTTATTGCTTATGGTGATGAGCTTATTCATTATGATGTGATACGCAAGACAGCTGGCATTAAAACAGCCCGTAAAATCACCATAAAGGTACACCCTGATCAACGTGTTGTGGCCACTGTTCCTTATGATGCAACTAGCGAGGCCATTCAAACAGCGATACTTAAAAAATCACGCTGGGTCTGGCAACATATCTCTGCATTAAACTCTCAACATGAACATGTCTTAGCGCGAAAATACGTGAGTGGTGAAACTCAATTTTATCTAGGTCGGCGGTATATGTTGAAGGTTTTGATAGATTCTACTGCCGTAGCCAATGTTAAATTATTTCGAGGAAAACTGGCGGTTACTTTACGCCAAGATAGTGAAAAAAAAGCCCAGACTATAAAAGCGTTAATCAATCAATGGTATCAATATCGTGCTGAGATTATCTTTCATGAACGCTTAAACTTAATGTTGCCTAAAACCACCTGGGTATCTAGCAGGCCCTCGTTCCGTATTTTAACGATGAAAAAACAATGGGGAAGCTGTTCGGCTAAGAGATTGTTAATGCTTAACCCTCACCTAGTAAAAGCACCTAAGGAGTGTATTGACTATGTGATATTGCATGAGCTTTGTCATATTGCTGTGCATAATCACAGTGAGCGATTTTGGCGGTTATTGACTCAGGTTATGCCGCAGTGGAAAGAGGTGAAGGCTAAGCTGGATGATATGGCTGAGTTGTATTTGAATGAGTAAAAGTGAGAAAAAAACCAATTATTAATGTATTAACCCAAACTCACTTTCAGACACCTATGCCTGCTAGGTAACGTGCCTCAATAAAAGTTTTGTTATTTTTATTTAAGGCGTACAGGTCTTTAAGGAACCTCTGACCAAGTCCAATTATTTTTAGCTTGCTAAATTATAAGCAACTTAATCAGAGGTTCCTTAATTAGCATTAATAACTCAGACGTTTCTTTTTTAGCCAAAATGCTTTTTATGTTTGTCCAGGTTGGTTTTTTATTGGCCATGATCAGTTTAAAAGAATACATGGTTCTATACAAACCACAGGTTTATAAAAAACCAGTAAATTTCTGAGTTATTCTTATCGATAGGGGCTATTGGCCGCGACCAGAACAAGATCAAGAGCAGTCGCGGCCAATAGGCTCCTCCTACTTTTATCTACAAAATTTCAAATACGGTTAACAAAAAGATGTAAGAACCAGCTTTTAATCATTATCACTAGCGACAGATTGTTTTTTAATTGATGATGCTAATACAATTAAAGCCCAGCCCCTAAAGCACACGTCAACACTCAGAGATAAAGCCAGAAACCATGTTGCTGAAGTTGGCCAGTCTATCCAGATTAGGATGCCTAGAATAATAGAAATAAACCCGGTTATTCTATTTGACAACGGATTGGGTACCTTTGCTA
>WTAG01000223.1 GCA_013139755.1 Methylomarinum sp.
GATATATCAATACCGTGACGTTATGACTTTTATGAATATATCGGCTCATTCCAACATTTTACGCCGCAAGCGGCGGGGAATAAAACCCCAAGGGATTTAATGGGATTTTTTTGATGGTAAAACAGGATAAAGGGGTTTTATAGCAATATATTCCAATAGAACATCAGAACATCAGAACAGATTACGCTTAGTCATTTTTTAATTGTCATTCGAAGATGCATTAAACACTTATCCATTTGCTGAGCACGGTCACAAGCTCATTAAAATTAATAGGTTTAGAAATATAATCGTTCATTCCTGCTGTCAGACACCGCTCTCTCACGCCTGCCATCGCATCCGCTGTCATAGCTATAATTGGAAGTTTAAGCAGGGCTTGAATTTCTCTAATCTTTTCTGTTGCTTCAAAACCATCCATTACAGGCATTTGTATATCCATCAGAATAACATCAAATTTACCAGAATCTTGTTTTACTAGATCTACCGCTTCTACACCATTATTAGCTATTTCCAACGTACATCCAGTGCGTTTTAATAATTTAGTTGCCACCATTTGATTGATTTTATTATCTTCCGCTAATAAAATATTCAAGCCCTTAAATCGTCCTTTATGATCAATTACATCGTTACTATCCAACGGGGTTTTCTCCTCAACTGCTTTAAATTGTAAAGTAAATATAAAGGTTGATCCTTCTCCATATTTGCTTTCTAAATGAATATCTCCGTCCATCAGTTCCACTAACTGTTTAGAGATTGCCAGGCCTAAGCCTGAACCTCCATACTTCCTTGAGGTTGAACTATCAACCTGGTTAAATGATTGAAATAAATTGTGCTGTTTAGTGTCACAAATACCGATACCAGTATCTTGAACAGAAAATCGTATTTCTGTCATATCGTTTTTAAGGATATGCTGTTCCACTGATATAACCACCTTACCAATAGAGGTAAACTTAATAGCATTATTAATTAAATTTGTTAAAACCTGCTTGACCCTAGTTGGATCTCCCATGAGTTTTTTGGGAAGTTGCTGAGATAATTCAAAAACCAACTGAAGTCCTTTATCCTTTGCCTGGAGCTCAAACAAACCCTTCAACTCAGCTAATAAGTCACCTAAATCAAAAGGGATTAACTCAATACCTAATTTACCAGCTTCTAGTTTGGAATAATCAAGAATATCATTAATGATGGCTAATAAGTTTTTTCCAGACAGCTCTACTTTTTCTATAAAGTCACGCTGTTCTGCAGACATATCACCCTCTAATGCTAAACTACTCAAGTTAATAATCGCATTCATTGGCGTGCGAATTTCATGTGACATATTGGCAAGAAACTGAGACTTTGCAGCATTTGCCTGTTCTGCCTCTTGAACAGCTGCAGTCAATTGCTGAGTCCGCTCAGCCACCTTTAGCTCTAATTGTTCATTCGTTTTTTGGAGTTCCAGATTAAAATCTTTCACCATGTTATATAACGCGGTACTCTCTAGCGTATAAGCTGTATTCTGAAACACAATGGATAACAAACTCTGGGTATCATGTGTCGGAAGATCAACACCCTCAGCACAAACACCTAAAAACACCCCTCTAGTACGCTTTTTAGTTGTTAATACATGTAAAAACAACTTCCTTTTGTAATGCTCACTTTCTATAATTACCGCTCGATTTTGAGAAAGCGCCCAAGCGAACTCCCCTTTCTCTATTAATTCATCTTTAAGCATCTCGGCATCAAAGATATCTTTACCTACATTGCAATCAGCTAAAAAAAAGCTGGAGTCCTCTTCATCAACAAGAAAAAAAGCACTGACTTCAAAATCAACTAATTGCTTAATATAAGCCTGTGAGATTGATAAAATCGTTTTATAGTCATAATCCTTTTCTTTGTTATCATAGACCTCACCAAACTCAGATAACATACCGACAACATCTCTGTGTTTAGCATTCACTTGCTCAAGATAATCTACTCGTTGAAAGAGGTAATCATTCTCCTTTTTTAACTGCTCAAGCGTTGGTTCTTGTTCCTTTAAACTCATGATAAAAAAACCTCTATGGCATCTTCATACTGCGATTCAACGCGTTTAATAATATCAGGAAGCAAGCTGGCTTTAAGGTTTAATATTTGCCAAGCTTCATCACTTAAAGGCACCACATAACGCTCTCCACTGGAGCCTAATTGCATTGAACTTGAAATGATATCAGACAAATGAACCACTGCAGTTTCATTTTTATAGTCAATCGCTTGTGATGGCTTATGATGATAGCCCACTGCTGTTATTATCGATTGTGGTAAATGCCATGTCTTGAGTAATTGCAAAGCGACATCTGCATGATCAAACCCCAAGATTTCACGTTCAATCTGATAAATTGGTTGTTTTTTATCAACACTGCATTCCATTACATGCCTAACCTGATCTGGAAGATGAGAAAACATAACCAGCCTGCCTAAATCATGTAATAAGCCCATCAGATAAAAGCGTTCTACATTGTTTTCTCGTTGATAAGTTGCGATGACTCTTGCGGTTATGCCTGTACCAATACTGTGACGCCAGAATGAACCCATATCAACAATATCGTGAGGAATATCCTTAAACATATCAATAACACACGTTGCCAAGACTAAATCTCGCAACTGTTTGGTACCAATAACCGTTAATGCGCGTGTAATAGTTTCTATTTTTGACGGAAAGTTGTACATGCTACTATTGGCAATCTTAAGCAACCTGACGCAAATACCAGCATCTTCAGAAATAACCTTGGCAACATCCTCTAAATCACAATATGGGTCATCAATTAATTGAGTTAGTCGCATATAAACCACCGGCAAAGAGTAAACTTGACCGACTTTATTAACTAATATTTCAGCAGTCATATCCATGTAATTTAAGCCTCATTAGTTTTGCTGATAATTTTTAATTAATTTTATCCGTGTATGCTGGATAAGTTCATTTATAACCTCATGACCTTTATCAGTATATCTGAACAATTCATCCAATTCTTGATCAACCTGCTCCCTGATAGCAGGATCAATTTCATCTAAATCAACTTCATCTCCACGATCTACACTACCACCATTTAAAACTGAGACTTCAGTAATCCCCCATGCTCTCAGAATTTTCAACTGCTTCTCTTCAATGACAGTACTCGCCTTTAATAATAAGCGGCCATTAACATCTTTTATATCTTTACTAAGAACAGCACCAAGCGTTAACTCTTTTATTTTTACAACATTCATAATAATTATTGTCTTCTACTACAAGAAAATATGCATATGTAAATCCAAAAAACGTCTAAGGCTTCACAGTATAAGTTGTAGAATAGCTCTTTCCTTGGGTACAAACCACTCTGCTCGTTGGTGATTCACACGACTTGTCTGAAAATTCTGCTTTTAATTCACCCGATTTATTAGGCACAAAATAGAACCTAAAATTAGGGTCTGCACTGATTGCAATATCAATTTTTGCAGTTAATACCGGCTTACCATCAAAAGTCACTTTTAATTGATCTACAAAATGTGATTTTTTAATATATCGAGTCACTTGATCCATTTGCATACCCGTTATATTAGGGTGGCTAATCAATAATTGCGTTAATGCTGGCTGCCCCTTTGTAATCCCTTTATCCATTTTGAATTTCATTTTTCCTAAGCGCTTCATTGCTGCATCTAAATCAGCGCCAATGGGGGCGGAACAACCACCACTGGCTTTAACAAACTTTTTAGCCATATAAATTTGACCATCATTCATCTCGGCAACGGCTCTAACGTAACTGTAGCTATTGATACGCACTCGCATTGCCAAGTCAGCTTTACCACTTTCTGGAGTAAAGCCAAACTCACCGACGAAAGGAAATGGGTTTTTATCAACAAAAACGGTGATTTTTTTAATGTACTTATCTTTAGTTTGCTTGATTTTACTGATAATCTTTAAAGGCACCAAAGCTGGATCTTCTGCTCTATAAGGTGCATCAATCTCAATCACATCATTAGACTCTTGGATAGATTTACCCGGAAAATACTGATTTCTCAGCACATCATTCCAGTTAGATTCATCTTTAGATGCTGTTGCTAGTAGCGGTACAAGCAACAAAATCAAAAAACTTAAGTTAATTATTTTCTTATTCATGTTTATCTCAATATTTATAAAGATAGATGCCTTAAAAACACCAAATACTTGGAAGTGGGACTTTAGTCCCTTATGAGTCAGGCGAGGCTAATCAGCCATTCATCACCATCAATCTTCCCATTCCAATTCAGCAAATGCTGTTGTTACATTTCGCTTATGAAATTGATCAAAAAGTTTCCACTTATGTTTTTCTGAATAGCCCACCGTTTCAATGGCTTCTTCTATAAAACCACCTTGCTGTATGATTTGTCGAATTTCAGTCAATAAAGTTTGCAAGTAATTTTTCTCTGCTTGCATACTCTTTGGCCAATCAGTAACCACAGGGCCATGCCCTGGTATAACCAGTGTATAAGTCCTTTTTTCTAACCGTTTTAATTCTTTTAGCCAGCCAAGCAAACTGCCATCAATTACCGGCAAATGCTCAATAAACAATAAATCCGACATCCAAAGTGTGCCAGTTATTTTATCAAATACTGTTAAATCATTATCAGTATGCGCAGTTGGATGAGCCGTTAACATTAATTTTCGCCCTCCAAGATCAATACTCATATGTTTTTTAACTGATTTATCGGGAGGAATAAGATGCTTTGCAGTTAATTGAATATCCAATTGTTCAGAAGCCTTATCAATATAGTACTCCCCTCTGGCCGCCATTGCTCGGGCAAGTTTTTTATGACCAATAAATTTTACACCCGGTTGTTTGAAGGCAATATTGCCATAAATATGATCAGGATGTACATGCGTGTTAATTACATAACAAACGGGGGTTTTAGTGGTTTTCTGTATGGCTTTTTTTAATGCATAACCTTGTTCAGGATTACCACCAGTATCAATAACAGCAACACAATCATCACCGACAATAAAACCAATATTAGCAATGGCTCCATGATTAACTTTATCGGGTAACTGGTGTTGACCAAAATGAACAAATACCCCAGATGTCACTTCTGTAACAGAAAGCGCATCAACAGCCAAAACAGCATGAGATGCAAATACACTGATAATAAAAAACAATACTTTCAAAACAACACCTTTATTTAGACAAACACAACTCAATAAATGCCTGAGTTACACGAGACTGTATCGCCCGCTTAGGTATAATGACATTCAGGTGCCAAATCAATCCATTTGGTGGATTAATACGTCGAGCCACCAGGCCTTCCCGTTCATTTCTTAACGCTTGCGATGAAGAAAATCCTATACCTAAACCGGCTCTTACCGCTTCCTTAATCCCTGACACACCTGTCACCTCAATATTAATAGGTGCACTAATAGATGCTTCAAGCAATGCTTCCTCAACGGCTATTCTGGCACCTGACCCCGGCTCTCTCCATATTACTTGATGTTGAGTAAAAACATCTAGCGGTACACTTTCTGGGTATTCTTTGGCTAAAACATGATCTTTTGGTAGTACTAAAACAATCTCATCATCCTGCCAGAGAATCACCTCATAATTACTAGGCAAATCTAATATTTCGACAGGTCCTTCGACAAAACCCAAATCAAAATCTGGCATTTTTTCTATAATTTCCGCAGTACTTCCCGTTTCCATAGAAACTTGTACGCCTGGATGCGTTGTTTGTAACTGCACAACAAGCTGAGGCAAATAATAACTCGCAATAGTCATGGTCGATACAATTCGTAAACGCCCAGCATTAACTTGCTTTAAGCTTTGTACATGCTCAACAGCTTGCCTTAAGTTTCTATCCATTCTGTTAGCATACTCTAGCAAACTCTCACCCGCCGGTGTTAAGGCAATTTGATGCCCTTTCCTTTGATACAGCGGTTCGCCAACAAAATCTTGTAATAACTTTAGCTGCCCTGAAACAGCCGGCTGCCCTAAATGTAAAAATTCGGCTGTTTTGGTGATACTCTTAAATTTAGCAACCACAGCAAATGTTAATAAGTGATTTGGGTTCAACATAACTCCCGACTATTTTGCCAATCGGTCTAGTATACTTACATATATGCATTTCACCCACCGTATTAGTATCTATCAATATCATTAAAAATGATGACATCATAAATAAATGATGACTTGATAGTCATACACCAATTACGGTAAAGTTTAATAAATTTGTCATAACTCTGTAATTTTCCATATTTAACAGTTTCAACAGATTTATGCCTATCCCAAACAACGTGAGGAAATACGTGTGGCAGTAATAACAATATCACCAGACCAGATCAAAAGAAAAAAACGTAGCGGCCCAAAAGGTCATGCGGTTGATCTTACTGCTTTAGAAGATATTAAATCACTTTTGGCTGATGAATCACGTCAAAGAGATTTGTTGATTGAACATCTACACAAAATTCAAGATCAGTATCAGCATATTTCTTCTAAACACTTGGTTGCTTTAGCGCATGAAATGAATTTATCACCGGCTGAAGTGTTTGAAGTGGCTTCTTTTTACCATCATTTTGATGTGGTTAAAGAAGGCCAAACACCACCACCTGCATTAACAGTTCGCGTATGTGAATCGGTCTCTTGTGAAATGGCAGGTGCACACCCATTAATTGATGCATTAGAAGACGGGCTTAACGATAAGGTACGCGTACAAAAAGTACCTTGTGTTGGTCGCTGTCAACATGCGCCAGTGGCCGTTGTTGGTCAAAACCCTATTCATCAAGCAACGGCTGAGTCTGTCACAGCCGCGGTTGATAACAATGAAATTGAAGATACCATGACTGACTATATCAGCATGGAACAATATAAAGCAGACGGTGGCTATCAAACACTTAAAAAAGTGCTTGAAGGTAACATGAGCACCGAATCTGTGATGAAAAAAATGGAAGACTCTGGCTTGCGGGGTTTAGGTGGTGCAGGATTTCCAGCCGGAAGAAAATGGCGCATCGTTAATAGCTTTGAAGCACCAAGAATGATGGCGGTTAATATTGATGAAGGCGAACCCGGCACATTTAAAGATAGGCACTACCTGGAACAAGACCCGCACCGTTTTTTAGAAGGCAGGATGATTGCCGCATTAACTGTAGATTGTGATGCAATTTACATCTATCTACGTGACGAATATGCCGGATGTAGAGCAACTTTAACCCAGGAAATTGCAAATTTCCAAAACAACCCACCTTCTGACATTTATAAAATGCCGCCTATTTTTTTACGCCGTGGTGCGGGCGCTTATATTTGTGGTGAAGAATCGGCAATGGTTGAGTCTATCGAAGGTAAACGCGGTATGCCGCGACTAAGACCGCCTTTTCTAGCTGAGGTTGGACTGTTTGGCAGACCTACTTTAGAACATAATATGGAGTCGGTTTATTGGGTAAGAGATATTGTAGAAAAAGGCCCAGACTGGTTTGCCTCTCATGGTCGACATGAGCGCAAAGGTCTACGTTCTTTTTCTATTTCAGGTCGTGTCAATAAGCCAGGTGTACATTTAGCACCCGCTGGTATCACCATGCGTGAACTGATTGAAGAATACTGTGAAGGCATGCAAGACGGCCATGAATTCTACGGCTATTTCCCGGGTGGTGCTTCAGGGGGTATGTTGCCTGAGTCTATGGCAGACATCCCGATGGATTTTGATACTTTAAATCAATATGGCTGTTTTATTGGTTCAGCCGCTGTGATTGTTTTTTCAACTCAGGACAGTGCCAAACAATTAGCACTTAATGCTATGAAGTTCTTTGAAGAAGAATCCTGTGGTCAATGTACGCCTTGCCGAGTAGGTACTGCGAAAGCCGCTACTCTGATGGAACAAAAAGAATGGAATACCGAATTATTGGAAGAACTTGCTTCAGTGATGGTTGATGCATCCATTTGTGGTTTAGGGCAAGCCGCCCCCAACCCGATGCGTTGTGTCATTAAATACTTTCCAGACGAATTAAAATAAGGAGATTACATCATGGCTGCAAACCCAGAACACATGAATGAAAAAACAATCAACTTCTCACTGGATGGTGAAGAGGTTTGTGCATTTGAAGGCGAAACCCTGATCCAAACTGCACAACGCTTAGGTAAAGAAATCCCCCATCTTTGCTATAAAGAAGGCTTACGTGCCAATGGTAACTGCCGTGCCTGTGTTGTTGAAATTGAAGGTGAAAGAACCCTTGCCCCATCATGTTGCCGAGTCGCTACTGATGGCATGAAAGTCCAGACAGCCAGTGATCGTGCGGTTAAATCACAAAAAATGGTATTGGAGTTACTAAAATCCGATATGCCAGAACAGGCCGAATCACCTTATAAACTGGATTCTGAATTAGACCAGTGGGTTAAAAAACTTAAAGTTGGTGAACCTCGTTTTGAATCACGCATACAACCAGCGGCTGACAACTCTCACCCGGCAATTTCTGTCAACATGGATGCCTGTATCCAATGTACTCGCTGTTTACGTGCCTGTCGTGAAGAACAAATGAACGATGTGATTGGTTATGCTAATCGCGGATCACATTCAGAAATTGTGTTTGATATTGCCGACCCCATGGCAGCCAGTAGTTGTGTTGCTTGTGGTGAATGTGTACAAGCCTGTCCAACAGGTGCCTTAATGCCTGCCAATAATGTAGGCCTGGAAGTCGCAGACAAAACAGTCAATTCAACCTGTCCTTATTGTGGTGTTGGCTGTTTAATCAAATATCACATCAAAGATGACAAAATTCTATATACAGAAGGACGTGATGGATACACCAACCACCACCGTCTCTGCGTTAAAGGACGTTATGGCTTTAACTACATCCACAATCCACTACGATTAACCAAACCCTTAATCAGACGTGATGGTGTGGCAAAAACCACCAAGCTATTAGATCCT
>WTAG01000157.1 GCA_013139755.1 Methylomarinum sp.
AAAAAACAGATTGTTATCGAATTTTACCTATAGTTTGGATTTTTATGATAATTTTAATGTGATTTTGCTAAATTTTTACTTTGTAAGTCATTGTATTTGTTTGTAAGTAGGGTCTCTGAATACTTACAATAAATCACTAACACAACTAGTTTAATTAATTGAATGCAACCTTATGCTATTTAACTCTTATACGTTTATTATTTTTTTTACCATTATTATTATTCTCCATTACTTACCCTTTAGCTGGCGAACAAAAAAAATAAACCTTCTACTTGCTAGTTATTTATTTTATGCCGCATGGAATCCTCCATTTGTAATACTTTTATGGATTTCAACCATTGCAGACTGGTTTTTCTCAAAAAGAATATATACATCAACTACCCATGCAAAGAGAAAACTATTTGTAATTGGTAGCTTGAGTGTTAACTTAGGAATGCTAGCTTTTTTCAAATATGGTAATTTCTTTTTAGAAAATTTAGTTCAATTTTGTAACCTTATCAATATTGAATACCACCCGCCAGCAATGGATATTATTCTTCCAGTGGGAATCTCTTTTTATACGTTTCAAACACTATCTTACACTATGGATATTTATTTAAAGCGAGGAAAACCTTGGAAATCCTTTCTCGATTACGCTTTATTTGTAACTTTCTTTCCTCAACTAGTTGCTGGACCTATCGTTAGGTCATCAGACTTTCTTCCACAATGTATCAAACAAAATAAAGAGGCATTATCAAAAATTGGTTGGGGACTAAGCCTCCTTTTGTTAGGTCTTTTTGAAAAAGTTGTCCTAGCAGATGGTATTTTTGCACCCGTCACCGAAATTGTTTTTGATAAAGTAGGCCAACCCTCAACAGGAACAGCTATTGCTGGAACTCTTGCTTTTGCTGGTCAAATTTTTTGTGATTTTGCAGGGTATTCAACGTGTGCTATTGGTGCAGCAATGTGTCTAGGATTCAATTTACCTGATAACTTTCGTTTTCCATATGCAGCAATTGGCTTTTCAGATTTTTGGAAAAGATGGCATATCTCTTTATCAAGCTGGCTGAGAGACTACCTATACATTCCTCTAGGTGGCAATAAAAAAGGTAAAAGAAGAACTCAAATAAACTTAATATTAACAATGTTGCTTGGAGGACTATGGCATGGAGCTTCCTGGACCTTTGTTATATGGGGAGGACTTCATGGTTTTTACCTAATAATAGAAAAACTGTGTATTCAACTTTTTGGCAAAGCAAGTATATGGAAAAAACCTATTATCCAACTCCTTCTCGCGTCCATAACCTTTTCTTGCATCTGCCTTGCCTGGATATTTTTTAGAGCCGGCAGCTTCGATCAAGCAGTAATAATTATTCTTTCAATACTAGGGTCACCAGTATCAACCGTTGATTTATATATAAGTCACGAACAATTTAATACCGTTATCATTGTTATGAGCTTACTCTTGACAACACATTGGTTAATGAGAAATAAGTCACTTGAATTACTAGCCAAACAAACACCTTGGCCCGTCAGGTCATGTGTTCTTGCTCTCATGTTTACTATTATTCTTATGATGCCAGGAGAAGATCGTGCCTTCATATATTTCCAATTCTAACGACCGAGCACCTAATACCAATAGCTTAAAAACTTGGGTATTAACTATGGTAATTGCTCTCACCTTATTAACGAGCACTGAAGTTTACTGGCGCAACCATGGGCATCACCCAACCATCGTAGACGATAAAAACCTCTGGTCTTTCCACAGGGAGCAGGTGTATAGCACAGAAACTCAAAAGGCTGTTGTATTAGTAGGGAAATCACGAATTCAAATGGGGGTCGACACTCAACTATTTCGTGAAACCTTTCCTAAATATAAACTAATACAACTTGCTATTCCGGGACAAGCGCCTCTCGCTACGCTCCGTGACCTTGCTTTTGACCGCAAATTCAATGGAGTAGTTATCTGCTCCACTAAAGCGTTACAATTTATGCCACGCTATTTTAACGAACAAAAATTCCACATTGAACATTATTATAAATATTGGAATTTAAACACAAAAGTTAATCGTATTATAGCTACATGGTTTCAAGAACACCTTGTACTACTTTCACCCAACCTTAAACTGACCAGCATAATTGATTCGTTTTTCAACCACTCTCAACCGCCTAAACCTAGCCTTTCAATAATACATAATGATCGTTCTGGCTCTGTAAACTTTCAATTAATTGATAATTTACAAATTGAGCAACAAAAACGAGCTAATAGAGTACGCACTGTTTATAAAAACAAAAAAACACTTTCACCCAAAAAGTGGTTATCTCAAGCAAAAAAAACTAACCTCTGGGTAAAAATGATTCAAAAGAGAGGTGGTCAAGTTGCCTTTGTCCGCTTTCCTACTTCAGGCGATTATTATAAATATGATGAGCTCACCTTTCCCAAAAAAGATTATTGGGATAAATTCAGTGCTCAATCACCAGGAATTACAATTCATTTTATGGATTACTCAACATTAAGTCATTTTACTCTTCCTGATTTATCTCATCTTGATATGAAAGACAAATCAAAATTCACGAAAGAATTATTAACCATTTTAAAACAAAAGAAAGTATTGTAAATCACATGTTTCAAGCATAGAAATTCAAAAAGGATTAACAACGGGTTTTGAACCATATATTAAATATTCATCAATCCATATGATTGTAAGATCAATAAGATATAAGGGTAGGACCCAGCACTGTCCTCCATTTATACTTAATCAGGTACTTGGTGAGCTATGCCACACGCTACATCGATAATACTATAGAATATAGTTGGCCGAACATTTATACCATATAAAACCTAACTTTTTGAAAAACTAAACTTTTATCTATACCACTTAGTTTATGAAAAATAACTTAGAAAAAATAACTTTACCTTTGGTGAGCATAATTGTTCCTGTATATAACGGCGAAAACTTCATACAAGAATCAATCACTAGTCTTTTAGCTCAAACATATTCCCATCATGAAATAATTGTGGTCAATGATGGTTCAACAGACGCAACGTCTACCCTACTCACAAGCTTTGGAGATAAAATAAAAATCATTGACCAAGCCAATCAAGGCCAAGGAGTGGCTCGTAATAATGGATGTAAAGAGGCAAAAGGCACTTTTTTTGCTTTCCTTGACAGTGATGATATTTTGGACGTAAATTATCTAGAAAAACAGGTTTCTTTCCTAATAAAACATCTAGAAGCAGTGG
>WTAG01000573.1 GCA_013139755.1 Methylomarinum sp.
CGTACAAACAAGCGGTACTCAGTATTGGCTCCTATTTCTTTGCACCTTTTATCGGCATCCCTACAGAAGCTCTAGGCTCAGTGGGAAAGTTATTATTTGAAACCAATGACAAAAGCTCCTGTCAGGAAAGAGTTGCAAGACCCTAGGAACCAGTGCTATATCATTACAGGCGAATGACAGTTTGTTGCAGTGATGATTTACTGTTAATAGCTATATATTTTTAATCAAACACACTTCCAATAAAAAATGACATTTTTAAAACTGAATGTTTACTGCATAGCCTTTTTAATCTATAGCTCGCTATCAGTTGCCGCTGTGCATGTCGGTGATCAAATCTGTAAAACCTGTCATCTAAAAGAACATGAACAATGGCAGGGCTCACATCATGATCTGGCCATGCAGGAGGCCAATGTTCAAACCGTATTGGGCAATTTTAAGCAGGCCAAATTCAGCAAACATGGCGTTACCAGTACCTTTTTTATGCGCAACGGCCGTTTTATGGTCAATACTGATGGGCCCGATAATAAATTGCATGATTATGAAGTCAGCTATACCTTTGGCGTCTACCCTTTGCAACAATATATGGTCAAATTTCCACAAGGTAAAATTCAAGTACTGGGTATTGCCTGGGACAGTCGGAGTAAAGAACAAGGCGGACAGCGCTGGTTTAGTTTACATCCCGCTGAAACTATTAAGGCCGATGATGTGTTGCACTGGACAGGGCCGAATCTTAACTGGAATTATATGTGTGCGGATTGCCACAGCACCAATCTGAAAAAAAATTATGATGTAGCAACAAAAAGCTATAACACGCAGTGGGATGCGATAAATGTTTCCTGTGAGGCCTGTCATGGTCCAGCTTCTGAGCACTTAGCATGGTCAAAATCCAAAGATAAACAAAAATCCACCCAGGATAAGGGCTTTCCAATTCATCTTTCTAACACGACTATAAACCAATGGAAGATTAATGCTAAAACTCGAAAACCTGAGTTATTGAATAATCCTGAAGCAGGCAAGCACAAAGTTGAACTGTGTGCTAAATGTCATTCGCGGCGCTCTCAATTAGATGATAATTTTGTGCCGGGAGACAATTTCAGAAACCATTATCTGCCTTCCTTGTTGACTGAACCGCTTTACTACCCCGATGGTAAGATCAAGGATGAAGTTTATGTCTATGGTTCATTTATGCAAAGTCGAATGTATCAGGCAGGTGTTACTTGTACTGATTGCCATAACCCGCATACTTTAGAGCGAAAAGCGGCAGGTGATCAGGTTTGTCAGCAATGTCATCTCGCAGAAGACTACGCCAGTAACAAACATCATTTTCATAACAATGAATCTACAGGCACCAGCTGTATCGCCTGCCATATGCCTGCTAAAACCTATATGGGCGTGGATGAACGTAATGATCACAGCTTCCGTATACCCCGGCCTGATTTAGCAGAAAAATTAGCCACACCAGATGCCTGTACTCTGTGCCATAAGGATAAAAGCAGCCCATGGGCAGCCGATGCTATTAAGCAGTGGTATGGCAAAACACCAAGCGGCTATCAACAATTTGGCAGTGCACTACATGCTTTGGAACAACAACAGGAAAAAGCCTTATCACTGGCTTATGGCGTACTTGTAGCAGATGCACCGGATATTGCTAAAGCCTCGGTAATGGGTTATCTGGGCGAATATCGCTCAAGACAAACCTTAATGACCTCTTTGCAAATGCTAAACTCACCTGAAGCCGATATACGTAGACAGGCATTACTGGCGCTTCAAAGCTTTCCAATGCAACACACGGTGGCAAAAATTTTTCCTTTACTCAAAGATCCGGTAAAGATTGTGCGATTGGAAGCAGCGCGTATTTTGGCAGCTGTGCCTCGTGGTTCTCTGGCAAAAGAACAAACAGATTTAATGAATAATGTGACTGAAGAATATCGCCAAACCCTACTGTTTAATGCAGATAGACCTGAAGCACAAGTGTCACTCGCTGAGCTATACAGTCAGCAGGGGCAAATGGCAAAAGCAGAAACTGCCTTTAAGCAAGCGTTGGTACTACAGCCAAAATATGTGCCCGCCTATGTGAACTATACTAATTTTTTACAACAGCAAGGTAAAGAACAAGCCGCTTTTGAGCTTTTACAACAGGGTTTAAACGAAGTTGATGATGCGGCTTTATATCATTCCTTAGGGCTATGGTATATACGAAGTAAAGAAAAGGAAAAGGCATGGAAACTTTAAGAAAAGCAGCTGAAATAGAAGCGGATAATGTACGCTATCAGTATGTTTATGCCGTTGCAGTTGCTGAAAAACAGCCAAGAAAAGCCATAAAAATACTGGAAAGTACGCTTAAAAAGCATACCGGTAATATGGATGTATTAATGGCTCTTGTTAGTTATAACAAACAGCTGGGTGATAAAGCGAATGTGCTAAAGTATAGTCAGCAGGCAGAACAGGTCATGAAGGCTATACCTAATTAGTAATAATTGTTAGTTATCTTGTATAAAAACCCCTGTTTTACAAAAACATTAATGCAGGCTACTTAAAAATCATCTGAAGTTTCTGGATAATCTGCTGAAATTTATATTCAAAAAGAGAGGAACAGTCCTATGTTAATAAAAAAATACTTTCTGATTTCTGCTTTTTGCACCGTTGCTATTATTGCTTTTCTCTATGGCATTTCACCTCATTGGTTTGCGCGTACTTTACTCGATGCACCAGAATTAACCCTTGATTTTGCCCATATTTTACGTGCAGTTATGGGGCTTTATATTGGTTTGGGATTATTCTGGTTATATGCAGCGTTTAATGATACGTATAGAAATGTTGCCGTTCTAACCACAATAATTTTTGCTGGAGGTTTGGTCATTGGTCGCATTATTAGTTTATTTGTCGATGGTATACCGTCAGGCATTTTAATACTTTATGTGGTGATGGAGTTTGCTTTGGTACCTGCTGCGTATTGGGTATTTAAGCTTCCTGATTAATGATTCGGAATGAATCAGTACCCAGATGTGAAAGCTTATAAAAAAAATAATCGGATGATCGAAATCTTATGATAGCAGTTTGAAAAAGTTTTGAGATTGTAGGTTGGGCAAAGGAACGAGTAGTAATACTAATCCCAATAAATACTAACTCTAATCGGTTACTAAAAAAACAGG
>WTAG01000465.1 GCA_013139755.1 Methylomarinum sp.
ATCGGGGCTTTCCTGCAATGCTTTAGTTAAAGTCATTCCAATTTCAAAAGGAATTAACTTCGCCAAACCATCAACAAAACCATAAGAAAATGCAGAGACACGCCCCACGTCTCGAATAACCGCTTTAGCAGCCATAGACCCATAGGTAATAATTTGAGATACATGATCACGACCGTAATATCGCGCCACATAATCAATCACCTCATCCCGCCTATCCATACAGAAATCAATATCGAAATCGGGCATAGAAACCCTTTCAGGATTTAAGAACCGCTCGAATAGTAAATCAAATTCAATCGGATCTAAATCTGTAATTTTAAGCACATAAGCGACTAATGACCCGGCACCGGAACCCCGACCAGGCCCCACTGGAATGGCATTGTTTTTTGCCCACTGAATAAAGTCGGCAACAATAATAAAGTAACCGGGGAATCCCATTTGGGTGATAACCCCCAGCTCAACCTCTAGTCTTTCTAAATAGACTTTCCGGTTTTCCTCATCAGTTCCATTACCTGTCGCAGGGTACTGAAGCAACCGTTCTTCCAGCCCCTTACGAGAAGCATCTATAAAAAATTCATCTAAAGTCATCCCTTCCGGCACCGGAAAGTCAGGCAAATAGTTTTTACCCAGGGTAAGCTCGACATTACAGCGCTTGGCAATTTCTATAGTATTTTCTAAAGCTTCGGGAATATCTGAAAACAATTCCTGCATTTCTTCCGTGCTACGAAGATATTGTTGATTAGTATAGTCTTTTGGGCGGCGACTATCATCTAAGACCCGCCCCTGATTAATACACACCCGTACTTCGTGCGAATCAAAATCTGATTGATCTATAAACCGAACATCATTGGTTGCAACCACTGGTAAATCAAGTTTTAAAGCGAGGTCAACAACTGAATGAATATAGTTTTCTTCATCAACCTTCCCTACTCGCTGTATTTCAAAATAAAAACGCTGATCAAATAACGATGCCCAATATAAAGCACACTTTTCAGCTAACTCCTCATCTTCTGATAATAGTGCACACCCAACATCGCCCTCCATTGCACCAGACAAAGCAATTAAGCCTTGATGATTCTCTTCTATCCATTGTTTTTGCAGCATAGGCATGCCTTGATGCTGACCTTCTTGATATGCCTTGGAAACAAGTTCAGTGAGAACAGTGTAACCTTGTTGATCGCTGGCCAATAAGGTCAATCGAAAAGGCTTGGTAGGTTCTTCAGGATTAAAAACACAAACATCTGCACCAACAATCGCTTTAATACCTTGCGCTTGGGTAGCGCGATAAAACTTAACCAAAGAGAAGAGATTGGACTGTTCAGTTAAAGCAACTGCAGGCATATTAAAATCTGCCAGGCGCTTAACAAAAGGTTTTATTTTGACAATTCCATCGACTAATGAGAATTCAGAATGAACGCGTAAATGGACAAACTCAGGTTTCATACAGGTTCTTTAAAGTTGTATAGGATGTTGATAGCTGGCTGTTGGAAGTGAGATTTCAACCTCGCATGATTCATGAGAGATTGAAGCCTCACTTCCTATATATTTAGGGCACTTTAAGATATACCGGGGGTTTACAACAAGGACAGCGCGTTTATCCCAGCAGTTTTTTTACAGGTGCAAATGATTGTCTATGCTGTTCCGTTACGCCTAGACTGCGTAACTGTTGCAGATGGAGTTTTGTTGGGTAACCTTTATGTTTAGCAAAATCATACCCAGGATAAAGCGCATCCAAAGTACTCATTTCATCATCTCTGGCGACCTTAGCCAAAATAGAAGCGGCTGAAATTTCAGCGACCTTAAGATCACCTTGAACAATTGTTTCACCAGTCACTGGAATATCTGGATAAAAAGTACCATCTACCTTAACCCAATCAGGTGTTAATTCAAGTTGAGAAAAAGCACGGCTCATTGCCAACAAGGTCGCGTGCAGAATGTTAATCCGGTCTATTTCGCAGGGTTCAGCTCGACCGACAGCCCAGGCACTGGCTTTTTCTTTAATTAGACTCGCATAAAGATGTCGTTTTTTATCACTCAGTTTTTTTGAATCGGTTAAACCTTCAATTGGGTTATTTGGATCCAGAATAACCACAGCTGCAACCACAGCCCCAGCAATACAGCCTCGCCCTACCTCATCAATACCAGCAATGATTCGAGTTTCTATCGCAAAATACCTCTGCTGACATTACGCAAAAAGCTCACCATATCTGACAATTCTTTACTTTCCCCCGCCAAATCTTCCATTTCTTCTATGGCATCATCCAGCAATAAATTATTTTTATACAAAATTTTATAGGCTTTTCTGATTTGTCTTACCACTTCAGGTGAAATGCCATTTCGCTCCATCCCGACAGAATTAATGCCATGTGGACGTGTTGGTCTTCCGCCAACCATAACAAAAGGTGGGATATCTTGGGTAATTGCACTACCCATAGCAGAAAAACTATACGCACCAATCTGAGTAAATTGATGAACCAATGTAAAGCCACCTAAAATCGCATGATCACCTAAGTGGACATGGCCTGCAATAGAAGCTCCATTAGCCATAATGACATGATCTCCCACAATGCAATCATGAGCAACATGGGTATAAGCCATAAATAAGTTATCACTACCTATTAAAGTTAAACCATGATCCTGCAAGGTGCCTCTATGCATAGTAGAAAACTCACGGATAATATTTCTATCACCAATCTCTAGCCGAGTATTCTCATCCGCATATTTTTTATCCTGCGGATCCTCACCTAGCGAAGTAAAGTGATAAATATGATTATCTTTACCTATTGCCGTAGACGCTTTAATAACAACATGAGGACCAATAACAGTACCTGAATCAATTTGTACATCTGGACCAATAATAGAAAAAGGGCCAATCGTCACATCGTCTGCTATTTCTGCACTTAAATCTACAATTGCTTTAGGATCTATCAACTTAACCTACCACTGCTGCGCACATAATATTAGCACTGGCAGCTAGCTCACCATCAACTTCCGCCCGACATTCAAACGACCAGATATTTCGCCTACTTTTAACAAAAACAGCTTCCAGCGTCAATTGATCACCAGGCCCAACCTGACGTTTAAACCGTGCTTTATCTATACCCGCTAAATAATAAGTTGTTCCCTCTCCAAATTCATTATCTGACTGTGCAGTTAACAAAGCCGTTGCCTGAGCCAAAGCTTCAAGCATCAAAACACCGGGGAAAACAGGGTTTGTTGGAAAATGCCCTTGAAAGAAGGGTTCGTTAAAAGTCACATTCTTTATCGCTTTTAAACGAACATTGGCTTCACACTCAACCACTTTATCAACCAATAAAAAAGGATATCTATGAGGTAAAAGCTTTTGGATTTGCAATATATCTAATTGCTCGGTCATATTTTTATATGTAATGTAGTTATAAAGCGCTGCTATTAGATTAAAGTAGCTTGATCAATCTAATAGCAACAAAGATGTCTTTAATCTGACAAAGAGGATAATTTTTTCTGTACTTGCTCTGTCACATCAATTTTCTGGCTATTGTAGATAACGCCATCTGTTAGTAACAAATCATATTTCTCATCTTTTGCCAATGCTCTAACTGCTTCAAGAATACGACGTTGTAA
>WTAG01000181.1 GCA_013139755.1 Methylomarinum sp.
ATACTTGAGTTTTATTTCCTACGAATTTTTCCTGTAATACATCTTGTGTCAAGATGATTAATGGATTAATGTCATGTGAAATAAAATCCAGCCGTTCTTGCGGATAATCTGGGTCTAAGGGGACATACGCTCCTCCTGCTTTCAAAATTCCCAGTAAACCAATTACCATTTCTAATGATCGCTTAATGCATAAGCCAACAAGTACGTCAGGACCAACACCTTTTTCTTGCAAATAATAAGCTAACTGATTGGACTTACAATTGAGTTCCTCGTAAGTCAGAGCGTTATCTTCGAAAACAAGAGCTATAGCACTTGGTGTTTTGTTAACTTGCTCTTCAAACATTTGGTGAATGAAATATTTCTGTGGAAAATTAATTGTAGTTTTATTCCAATTGACCAGAATTTGTTGAGTTTCCTGTTGAGTCAATAGTGATAATTCCGATACACGACTGTTAGGGTTATTAACAAATACTCTAAATAAATTATCTAAATGCACCAACATTATAGAAATCGCTTTAGCGTCAAACAGGCTTTTATCATAGCTAATATTCAGCTTGATTTCAGAACCGGGATATACTGAAATGGTTAATGGATAACTAGTTTGGTCAACTACATTGATATCATTAACCTCTAAATCTGCGACAGTTTGCATCAGCGCTTGATCTATCGGATAATTTTCAAACACCAATAGACTTTTAAATAAAGATAATCCATGTGGTATATCAGACCAACCTTGGATTTTTACCAATGGAGTATGTTCATAGCTATGCGACTTTTGATTTTGTACAAACAGTTTTTTTAGCCAGTCAATAGTAGAGCATTTAGGTAAAATTTTCACTCGAATTGGTAAGGTGTTGATGAACAGGCCTACCATTGTTTCAATTCCATTTAATTCGGCAGACCGCCCAGCTGTCGTAGCACCAAAGACAATATCCCTTTCGCCACTGTATTTACTTAGCAAAAGTGCCCAGGCACCTTGCACCAAGGTATTCAAAGTAAGCTGATGCTGTTTTGCAAAATTTTGTAGTGCGAAAGTTTGTTCAGCAGACACGCTTAATAGTTCATTTGCATACACTAATTGCTCTGTGTGAGCAGAAACAATCGTTGGTTTTTCTATACTCAGCGATGTAGGTGCCTTAAACCCATTCAGTATTTCTTTCCAGTATACTTCACTCGCTGCGACATCCTGACATTGCAACCATGAGATATAGTCACGATAAGGTCTTACCACAGGCAACACTGGTTTATGCCCCTGAATCAGTGTTCCATATACGACAAAAACCTCTTTCAAAATTAAAGGGTTGCTCCATCCATCCAACAACACATGATGATGACTCCAGAAAAAATAATGTGATAATTCCGAACAACGTACTAACCCCAACCTCATTAAAGGTACATGAGTAAAATCAAAGCCTGTTTTTTGATCTTCCTTCAGTAATTTTCGCCACCGAATCTCATGCTCTTGTTTTGGAAAATCACACCAGTCAAATTCAGTTATTGGTAATTGAACGTGTTTATGTACTATTTGAACCGGAGTGTCCTGATTTTCTAATTGAAAACGAGTTCGTAGAATAGGATGTCTATTAATAACTAGTTGCCAGGCTTGTTTAAATACTGGAACATCTAGTTGACCTTGTAAATGGCAACCAAGTTGTATGCAATAAACACCTGAGTCAGGTGTATACAAACTATGAAATATCAATCCGTGCTGTAGTGGTGCAAGCGGATAAACATCCTCAATTTGCCTTGGTGGCAAATTTAAAATATCCAAATCAGTCTGCTTCAAAGAAATTAAAGGAAAATCCGAGGGAGTGTATGCGCCTGTATCAGGTAATAAACAATGTGTAATTAATGCATTAAGGTGCTGCAAATAATTTTCTGCTAACCGTTCTATTGTATCTTTACAATATCTTTCACCACTGTAACTCCAACTGACCTGAAACCGTCCTTCTGAAATACTACTAATAATTTCCAACTCATGTGATCGAACATTTGCAGAGTCACAATTTTCACCCACCTTATCCAGAATGGGTTTCAAAAGAGCATCCTCCTTTATTACTGCATCGAGTTGCCCCAGATAATTCCATAGTATTTGTGCTTGGGGAAATAGAGCTAATTGATCAACAATATCAGGATCTTTTGTCAAGTACCGTAATAACCCATAGCTGATGCCCTTTTGTGGGACGCTGCGCAATTGCTCCTTAATCATCTGCACTGTATCACTCAAGGATGTATTGATTGGAAGATTCAACAACAATGGAAATAGGCTAGTAAACCACCCTACTGTCCGCGAAACATCCAAATCATTTACAATCTCTTCACGACCATGACCTTCCATATCAATTAAAAGGGTTTTGTATTGAGTCCATTCAACTAGTGTAAGAGCCAACGCACTCAGTAACAGTTCTTCTGTCGTTGTGCGGTATGCTGCTGAAACTTCATGCAACAAGGCATGTGTTTCGAGCTCTGTTAACAATAAAGTGACTGAATTTTCTGTAGCAAATGAACGCCCCCCGTCAGGAAAATCAACAGGTAATGAGGGAACTTTCTGACGCAGTGAATTTAACCAATACTCCTTATTAAGTGACACAGACCCAGAACGAACTTGACTTATGATTTGTTCTGCCCACTGTTTAAATGATGTGGTTTTTGCAGGTAAAACAACTTTCTGATCTGTCTGTAATTGATGACAAATACTCATCAAGTCTTCCAGTAAGATTCTCCATGAAACACCATCTATTACTAAATGATGAATAACTATCAATACCCGACTATTTATATGCTGACCATAATTGAACCAAACAACTCTCAACAAAGGACCATTTGTTAAACCTAAATTAGACTGCATTTTTGATGTAATGGATACTTGTTCTAATGCTTGCAGTTCCGAAGGTACTGTAGACAAATCAATATGAGTAAAAAAAGTTTCATCTTCATCTTTCAAATTATATTGCTGCCATTTTTCCTGTTTCTGAGAAAACCTTAGCCGCAATGCATCATGATGAATCAGCAGATGTTTAACTGCATGATGTAAAATTTCAGCCCCCCCCCCTCCTTTTGCTTCAAAAAACAGAGCTTGATTCCAATGATTAGGATTAGCTAACTGTTGTTCAAAAAACCAACGTTGAATAGGCATCAAAGGTACCGATCCATTCACCTGCCCCTGTTCAGATTGTATTGTATTTCCTTTGTTTGCCTCTATTGCCAAAGACTCAATAGTTTGATTTTGAAACAACTGTCTTGGTGTAATAACGATCCCTGCTTGCCGAGCACGACTCACAACCTGAATGCTGAGAATCGAATCACCTCCCAGTTCAAAAAAATTGTCATGTATTCCTATTTGTTTAATGCCCAACAATTGGCTCCATATATCTACCAAAATTTCTTCCGTATCTGTTCTAGGTGCTAGGTATTGTCTCTTGTTCTCTTCGTTAAAGTCTAAAGCTGGTAATCGCTTACGATCAAGTTTGCCATTAGCACTTAGCGGCATTTCTGCTACGCTCATAAAAGCGGTAGGAACCATATAGTCTGGCAATTTTTCTTTTAAAAATTCTTTTAGTATTTCGACATTAACACTATTAGACTGAGAAGTTACATAATAAGCCACTAAATACTTGTTTCCTGATGAACTTTCTCCGACCGTGACAGCTGTTTCTTTAATATCAGGATATGCCAGTAACTTAGCTTCAATTTCTCCAAGTTCAACTCTGAATCCCCGTATTTTTACTTGGTAGTCAATTCGGTCCAAGTATTCAATATTTCCATCTTGCTGATAACGTACCAAATCCCCCGTCTTGTATATTCGACTACCATCAGAAACGAAAGGGTGAGGGATAAACTGCTCAGCAGTAAGCTCTGCACGATTTATATATCCCCGGCTCAACCCGATACCACCAATAAATAGTTCTCCAGTCGCACCTACAGGTACTGGGTTGAATCGCTGATCAAGAATATAAAGGCTCATGTTTGCTATCGGCTTACCAATTGGAATGATCTTTTTTGTAAGATCCTTTTTACAAGTCCATGCAGAAACATCAATTGAAGCTTCAGTCGGTCCATAGAGATTATGTAATTTTGCACGAGATTTTTGATAAAATTGACTGACTAAACCTACTAACAATGCTTCACCACTGCAAATAACATGTTTAATCGAGGTGCAGTTTTCCACGCCTGGTGTGTCTATAAAGACATTCAACATGGAAGGCACGAAGTGTAAAATAGTGATTTTCTGTTGCCTAATCGTATTAATTAACCCCTGACTGTCTTTATGTTCTCCAGGCTTAGCGACAACAAGGCGTGCTCCTACCATCAAAGGCCAAAAAAATTCCCAGACCGAGACATCAAAACTATATGGGGTTTTTTGTAAGACTCGATCGATAGGACTCAATTGATATTGTTCCTGCATCCACTGCAATCGATTTAAAATACCTTTGTGCGGTATTCCAGTACCCTTCGGCTGACCAGTCGATCCAGATGTATAAATACAATAGGCAAGATTTTCAGGTAATAAAGCTACCTTTAGGTTATCACTTGTTTCTTTTGTTAACTCAACCCAATCCATATCTAAACAAAAGACCTCAATTGTATTTTCTTTAAACTTTTTCCTTAATGCTTTCTGAGTCAAAATAATCGGAGGATCTATATCATGTAACATAAAGTCCAGTCGGTCTTTAGGGTAATCTGGATCTAACGGCACATAGGCTCCCCCTGCTTTCATGATGCCTAACAAGCCAATTACCATTTCCAGTGATCTCTCCATGAGAATACCAACCAGTACATCAGGACCAACACCTTGTGCCTTTAAATAATGAGCTAATTGATTGGCTTTATTGTTCAGCTCTACATACGTCATCGACTGGTCTGCAAAAACAACAGCAATTGAATTCGGGGTTCTCTGCACTTGATCTTCAATCAATTGATGAATATATTTTTCCTGAGAAAAATCCACCTGAGTAGCATTCCAATCCACAAGAATTTGTTGTTTGTCTACCTGCGTTAATACAGGTAATTCTGATATATGACTCTGAGGTTGATGAACAATACTGTACAATAAAGTCTCAAAGTATTTTGCCATTATGATAATTGATGACTCATCAAACAAATCAGTGCTATATTCAAAATGACAAATAATTTCTTTCTCTTGCTGGACAGCAAGCAAGGTCAAATCAAACTTCGAGGTTTTTGTCTCTAACTCTTCCTGCTGAAAATGTAAGCCCGTTTTTATATTAAAATCTACATGGAGCGTTTGAAAAGCAAACATTACCTGAAAAATAGGATGACGACTTAGAGTTCGATCTGGATTTAATGCCTCCACTAACTGCTCAAAAGGCAAGTCTTGATATTTTTGTGCATCCATCAAATGAGTTCGTATTTGCTGTAATAACGCTGTGTATTTAGGGTTTCCAGATAGATTGGCAGGCATCACCAGTGTGTTGACAAAAAAGCCTATCATCTTTTCTATTTCTGCCCGGTTTCTATTTGCAGCCGGATAACCGATGCATATTTCATTTTGCCCTGTATAACGATGTAATAGCACATTAAATGCGGTCAATAACATCATAAATAAAGTTACATTTTGTTCTTTGCTTAAATTAACTATAGCTATACTTAATGACTCAGGTAAAGTTAACGAATAAATTCCTCCCTGAAAACTTTGTTCTAAAGGTCGTATATTATCGCACGGCAACTCTAACACCCAGGGTGTACTCTGGAGCAACTGTTTCCAATAATTCAGTTGTTGTTGTAATTTTTTTTCGTTTAGAAAACTACGCTGCCAATAACAGAAATCAGAATACTGTATAGCCAGTTTTTGAAGGTCTGAGGGGGTACCTGTCATATAGGTCAAATAAAGATCACTTACCTCTTGAATTATAATACCTAATGACCATTCATCCGAAACAATATGATGCATAGTTAATAACAATATTGATTCTTCAGGGCTTAACACCAGAAGTCTAGTGCGTATCATGGGGGCTTTCAATAAATTGAACGGTTTTTGCGCTTCTATTGTTTTTAGTTGTTCTATTTCTAATTTTAATTTTAACTCGCTTAGACCTCCCAAATCAGTCATATGAATTTTTGTCTCTACACTATCAATAACTGTCGATTTTGCATGCCCGCCTTCCGCTTCAAATGTAGTTCGAAAAACTTCATGCCTATATACAAGCTCATTAATACATTGTTGCAATAAGACAGTGTTTAAAAGTCCAGATATTCGTATTGCGCTGGCAACATTATAAAAAGGATTATCTGGATCCATCTGTGCAAGAAACCACAATCGTTCTTGTGCAAAAGATAATGGTTTTTCGGCTGTCTCATTTTTCTTTATACTATTTTTAATATTTGTTTTTTGCTCTTTTAGTCTCATCGATAAAAGAGCTTGTTTTTCTTTTGAAAGGTTTTTAATTCGACTATTAAGAGTGGACATGTTTAACCTATAGTAAATAAATTGTAATTATGAGTATTAAAAATCATTCCAATAAATTGTCACTAACTTCTTCATCAGACAGTAGCTCTAACTCATTTAATAATTCTAAAATATCCAGCTCGCCCTGTTGTTCTATTTGTAGTTGGATAATTGATTCTGACAATTCAGAAATTGTTGGTTTATAGAACAAGGTATCGACTGACATTTCAATATTAAAAACCTGTTGAATTCGGCTTGTAACTTGTATAGCTAACAATGAATGTCCGCCTAATTCAAAAAAATCCTGATGAATCCCCACTTCATTAATTTGTAGCACCTCGGCCCAAATACTCGCTATTTCTAACCCGACTGGATCGATAGGAAGTTCTACGGGTTTCTTTGTACAATGATTAATTTCAACAACTTCCTGTAATGCTTGCTGATTTACTTTCGCATTGGCATTTAAAGGCATATGATCAATAATAACGAATGTTACAGGCAACATATAACTAGGCAACTGCTGCAACAGATATTTTTTTATACCAACCAAATCTAGATCTGCTTTCTGATCTGATACGACATAAGCCACCAATTGCACTAACTCACCTTGTGCTAGCACAACCGCTTCTTTTATATCAGGATGCTCTAACAAACAACTTTCAATCTCTCCCAGCTCAATTCGATGACCTCTTATTTTTACTTGATGATCAATACGACCTAAAAATTCAATATTGCCATCCGACTTATAACGCGCCAGATCCCCAGTGCGATATAAACGGTTACCATGATGACTAGAAAAAGGATCAGGAATAAATTTTTCGGCTGTTAAAGAGAATTGATTTAGATAACCTCGGGTAATACCTATACCTCCAATAACAAGCTCTCCAGCGATACCTACTGGCAATGGGTTTAGATTTCTATCCAGAATATAAATTTGCATATTTGCTATCGGACTACCTATTGAAACAGCACCACTTTGTTTATCATCAGTGACTGCATACACACTACTCCAGACAGTGCCCTCTGTTGGGCCATATTCGTTATATAACTTAACATTAGGTACATTTTGATAATGTTTGGCTACCACTTCTCTTGTACATGCTTCCCCGGCGACTATGACCGTGTTAAGTGTCGCTAATGATTGCTCTGAAACATGCTCTAAAAGTTCACTATAGAGTGAAGGTAAGCCCAAGAGATGAGTCACTTTATTTTGTTTAATGACTGTTCCAATTTCCCAAGGGTCTTTGCTAGTATTTTCATCTACTAGGCATAAACACCCACCTTGTATAAATGTCCAAAAAATACCGGCAACGGAGCTGTCAAAAGCAAATGATGACAATAGTAGATATCGACTGACTGGTTCCTGATAATACTGTGTTCTCGCCCAAACTGAATTAACCAGATTACCATGATTTACCACTACACCTTTCGGCTTTCCTGTTGAGCCTGAAGTGTAAATAACATAGGCACAGTTATCGGCCGTTACCAGGGTATCTGGATTATGGAAATCATTTTGACTGTATTCTGAATCAATATTATCAATACTAATTAGCTTAGTGCCTTCGGCAACTGATAATGATTCAATCAAATCTGTCTGACTAAGCAATAATGCTATTTCGGCATCATTTAATACAAAATTAATACGCTCTACTGGGTAAGCAGGATCTATTGGCACATAACAAGCGCCTGATTTTAAAATAGCCATTATCCCAATCACTAGGTTTAAAGATCGTTCCATACAGATGCCAACCCTGGTCTCTGTTCCTGCCCCTTTTAGAATAAGATAATGCGCTAACTGGTTTGCTTGCTTATTTAGCTCTGTATAGCTAATAAACTCTCCCATAAACATAACTGCTGTTGCATCAGGTGTTTTTGCCGCTTGAGTTTCGAATAAAGTATGAATACAGATATTCTCGGGATAGTAAGCCTGTGTTGCATTCCATCGCTGCACTTGTTGTGTATTCTCATGTTCATTCAACAAGATTAACTGATGTATCCACTTATTTTTGTCATTGCTAATGGCATTTAGTGCTTGATGAAAATGATTTAATAATTTTTTGATGTCCTCTTCTTCAAACTGCTGAGTATCATAAATTATCTTCACGGTTAATTCCAAACCAGGAAAAACAGCAACCGTCAAAGGATAATTCGTTCTCTCTATCGTTGTTACATCCTGAATAGCAAAGGAACTCTGTTGCTCTAATGCCTGTTGATCCAGCGGGTAATTCTCAAACACTACAATACTATCGAACAATGATTGTTTTGACGCAATATCACTCCATTTTTGCACATCAGACAATGCTGTGTGTTCATATTGACGCATCTGTAGATTTTGCGCCTGAATCTGTTGTAACCAATCAATAATGCTATCATTTTGACTACTTTGTATCCGTAGGGGTAAGGTGTTAATAAATAATCCCACTATTTCATCGACAACCTTTATCTCAGCTGATCGACCCGAGACAGTAACGCCGAAAACAACATCCTGTTCATTGCTATAGGTACTCAATACTAAAGCCCAGGCCGACTGTAACAAGGTATTTAGAGTCACTTTATGTTGTTTAGTAAAGCTCTTAAAGTGGATGGTTTCTTCTTCAACCAGAATGCTTTCTAACTCAGCATATTCCGTATTAGCTAGATGCTCTTCATCTACTGGTTTTTCGATTCCCAATCGAGTCGGTACGATAAAATTTTGTAATCTGCTTTTCCAGTAATCTTCCTGCACATCTCTATCCTGCTCTCCTATCCATTCAAGATAGTTTTTATAAGGAGGTGCTGCCGGTAAAAAGGAAGGAGCCCCCTTAAGTTTCAATGCGTAGCGATTAAACACTTCTGCAAACAATAATGACGACGACCAGCCATCCAGTACAATATGGTGATGAGTCCAAATGAAATAAAACTGTTCATCACCCATATGAATCAGTGTTAAACGCATTAAGGGGGGGCTTGATAAATCGATGATTAGTTTTCTATCATTTTCTGAATACTGTCGACTCTTGTTCAGTTGTTCTTCTGGCTCAATATGTCGCCAATCCAGATATTCAATAGCAAAAGTACATTGTTTAACAACAAGCTGTACAGGGCTTGTTACTTCTTTCCAGAAAAAACCGGTATGTAAAGCACTGTGATTTGCAATCGTCTGTTGCCAGGATTGTTCAAAAAATTTACGGTTAATATGTCCCTGTAACCGGCATTTCAGTTGGTTGATATACAAACCGTGATTAGACTCTGAGAGACTATGAAACAGCATACCTTGCTGTAGTGGTGTTAATGGGTAAATATCCTCTATATTCTTGTGATTAACAGGTAGCTGATCAAGTTCTTGTTGCGTCAACGCCATCAAGGGAAAATCAGAAGGTGAATTTCCGCCAGCGTCTGGTTGTAAACAATGCTCAATTAATTTATGCAGACAAGATGAAAAAGATTGAGCTAAGGTTTCGATAGTTTGGAACAAATATCGATGTTGACTATAATTCCACTCTATGACCAAAGTCCCTCCCTGAATACTGGCAACTACTTCTATTTCATAGTTACGAGGGTTTTCTTCGGCACAACTTTTAGCAAAAAAATCAACTTTAAATTCATCAGTTGAATCAGTTGCAACGTATCGATCTATTCTACCTAAATAATTGAATAGAACCTGAGCTTGCACTTGTTCATTCAAACAACTTTTGACTTTTTCATCAGGACTTAAGTAACGTAGCAAACCGTAGCTCAGACCTTGATCAGCAACCTGTCTTAATTGTTCTTTAACAGACTTAATCATTAAATCACAAGAATTTGCCGTTAATTGTAAATTGACTGGATAAACATTAGAGAACCATCCAACAGTTCGTGATACATCAAGATTATCTACAAATACATGACGACCATGACTTTCTAAATCAATTAAAATGGATTCACTTTCATTAAACAAACATAAGGCTCTAGTCAATGCTGCCAATAAAATATCATTAATTTGGGTTCGGTAAGCAGTAGGAACTTCCTGTAATAGTTGCTGAGTTTCTAATTTACTAAGCACGATAGTAATAGTCTCGACTGAACCTTCATTATTATCACCTTGAGGCCTATCTACCGATAATCCTTTGGGCTTATTCTTTTGTAAAGAAGTCCAGTATTCCGCCTGTTTTTGTAGCTGAGGTGAATGTGCAAATTCAGTCAATGCCTGCGACCAACTTTTAAATGAACAAGTCTTCGGTGCTAAGGAAGTGGTTTCACCGTTTTCTAGTTTCTGATATAGCGATTGGAAGTCTTGTAAAATCAAACGCCAGGAAACAGCATCTACCGCCAAATGGTGAATGGATAATAATAATTTCCGACCTTTTTCTTCACCGTGACCCAATATTATTGCTCGTAAAATAGGCCCTGTTTTCAGGTTTACACGATTCAGTACTGCTGTAGATAGATGCTCTTGTTTTTGTGGAAAAGATAATCCAAGCTGGCTTTCATACTCGATTTCCACATCGCTTTCATTAGAAATATACTGCAAATTCTCACCATACTCCTCTCTATGTCGCACTCTTAACATATCGTGATGGAGTAATAATAAATTAAGTGCTTGTTTCAATAAGGTCCTGTCAAAGTTTCTTTTAAAACCAAGTACAACAAACTGATTCCAGTGATGAGGGTTAATCTGATTCACCTCAAAAAACCAGTGTTGAATTGGTGATAACGGCACATTACCCGTTACCATTCCTTGTTCAGCTGACAAATTTTGCTGCTGACTGGCAACAGCTGCTAATGCTTTTATGGTCTGGTGTTCGAATATCTGCTTAGGCGTAAAAAAAAATCCAGCCCGTTGAGCCTGAGTGACAAACTGTATACTCAATATAGAATCACCACCCAAATCAAAGAAATTATCATTAACCCCAATTTTATCAATCGCTAATAATCCACTCCAGATTCTTACCAGTTCACACTCTATTACATTATTTGGCTCGATGTAATTCGAATACTCTTGAGGTTCATACTCCGGTTTAGGCAGTGCCTTACGCTCCAACTTACCATTAGCATTTAAGGGCATGGCATCCAGAAAAACAAAAGCCGAAGGTACCATATAATCTGGTAAGCTTTGTTTAAGAAACGTTTTTAAATCTCCAC
The DNA here is from genome assembly GCA_013139755.1 of Methylomarinum sp. The sequence goes on from WTAG01000181.1 coordinate 11,507, forward strand.
TATCCGGTTCATTTTCTTGTTCAGT
>WTAG01000541.1 GCA_013139755.1 Methylomarinum sp.
ATTAAACTTCACTCTTCCAAGAATAAAGAAAGGATTCATTTTATCATTTGGAAGTGAAGCTTCCGTAGCCTTGTTACACCAAGTGGAATCATGGTTATTTTGACCCTCAACCCCTTGATTCCGCACTGCCGCATCAAGGTTACATTGATTTATTAACCCAGCAAAGTTAAGTTAAAGGAGCAATTTCAGAGGGTATTTGAGAAAAGAGAAGTTCGTACAAGCCTAATTTAAATTACTTTTTTGAATACGCCTTAATGGCTTTTTTACCTAGCCTAAAATCTTGCAAAACTTGGGTTAAATATTTTTTCTTGTGCCGCCCCAATTCTTGCAACTGGTCATCCAGGTCAAGAATAGCTTGTATCCCCACTTGAATCACCGCCACATCATCTGCCAGTTCAACTTCATCAGCAAAATAGAGTGAAAATAATAACCGCCGCTCCTGCTCAAGTGCAATCACTTCATCCCAACAATCAGCCATTGCTTTTTCTAACATAGACTGACTTATTACAACCAAGCTTTCTATATTAACATCACCCGTTTTCAACTAACCAGCCACTTGACCATCAATAGCATCCCAGCTGGATTTAATATCAATCATTAAGCCTGAAACTTCATCTAACACTGACTCATCATTTTTTACATTAGCCTTCATTAACTGACGAATCATATAATCGTATAGACGATCTAAGTTAATGGCTATGTCCCCACCTAACTCAATATTTAATGATGCCCGCAAACCCGCTACAATATTGATTGCTTTAGTAATATTAACACCCTTACTAGCAATTTCATTCCGATTAACATTACCTTTAGCCAAAGCAATTTTTTCCAATACACCCTCCATCATCATTTGAACCAATCGATGAGGTGAAGCATCCATAACACCACTGTGAACACCAACAGTTTTATATTGTTTCATTGCTGCACTTGCATTCATTTTTATATCCTTGTTCTGACTTAATTCTTTCATGCCGTTAATACTAACAAACACGCTTGATTACTACTTATATCGTCCTGAACAAATAAAACTTTAGACTATTTAAAATTTAACTTACTATTTAGTTTTCCGAACCACACCAGGCAAATTACTCAACTGCTGAGATAAAAAACCACTGGTTGATTGCAACTGCCCTAACAGGGTATCCATTGCATTAAATTGAGCTCTATAACGCTTTTCGATAGATTCCAATCTTCTACCTAACTGCTCTCGATCATCAGCGACATCTTTAATTCCCTTTTTTAAGCTGCTAGTTCTGGACTCAAGTACACCATCAGAGGCCAAATAGCGCCCCAAAACTTCATCCAACTTGGACACCAAGGCATTTTCCCCAGCGAATAACTGAGATATAGAGGTGAAATCAGCAGCTAATGCCGCATCTAACTTGCTACCATCAACCTGAAAATGTCCTGCTTCGTCTGTAGTAACACCAATTTCAGCTAAAGTACCATACGCCAAACCATCAATAGAATCCCCCAGAATACTTCGCAGATTATTCTGCACACCTCTTAGTGCAGAATCACCTTGCAAGGGGCCTGCCACTTTAGTTTCAGGGTCAAAACTTGATAATTTCTTCAATGTGTCTGCTAATTTATTATAAGAAAGCGCAAAACTTTTGACGTTTGCAGTAACCGCTCCCTTATCCAATGCAACAGTCAAGGTTTCCGTCGTTCCTACCGCCTCTTTTTTAAGATCAATAGTTACTCCCTCAATAACATCAGAAAAACTATTACTACCCCGGGTAACCAGCTGATTATCTAAATTAAAAGTGGCATCTTGCGCCACCTGAACATCGGTTAAACTAGCTGAATCCAGACGCGTCAAATCAAAACCGTCAGCGCCATCATCATCCACTGCTGCCACAGTAATAGTGTTTGCCGCTCCGATATCATTAGAATCCAATACCAATTGAGGACCACCATCTACATTAATTATAGATGCTGTAACTCCAGGATTATCTGACGCCGCATTAATCGCATCACGAATACCAGCCAGCGTATTATTACTAGCATCTACCGCAATCTGAAATGTTGTTGTGCCCAGAGAAATATCCAGCGTACCAGTACCAATAACCTCTGTATCTGAATCAGTAAAACTGTTCGACCTCACCTTTGCAGATTGCGCCAGAGTCAACACCTCCACGTCATATGTCCCTGCTGATGCCGTATTGTCAGCTTTCGCAGTGAACAAATCCCTATCACTGGAACTAGCTGAACGCGGCTGTAGACCAACAACATTACTCAAACCACCCAGATTTGATTGAAACTCACTTAGTACTGACTTTAATTGCCCAATAGCTGATAAATCAGACTGAAAACCGGCCTCTCGCTTATTTAAACGTAGAGAAGGCGCAGACCCTTCTGCCCTGACCAACTGAGTGACCAAGCTGTCAATATCTAAACCAGAACCTATACCTGAAGATGTAAGTGCCATAACATCACCTTTTAAAATTCAATTGACCACAACTCTAAGCTGCTTTATAAAAGTACTTCATCATGCTGTAGAACTAAACAAACTAACCGTTTTTTCCTTATCACCCTCATCCAATTGTTCACTCAGATTCCTAGCCAATGATAGTATTTCTTCAGAGGGATACTGCCTAATAACTTCATCACTTCTCGCATCCTTTATTGTCACTACATTTCGACCGCTTTCCTCATCAACTGAAAAAACAAGATCACGCTGTACATTTTGGATATGCTCACTTATTTTTGCTATCGCCGAGGATAAATCCTCAGTTTCAGCTTCAGCTTTAGTTACAGCTTCGGCATTCACGTCCTTTTGTTTTGCAGCTGTTTCAGTACGTTTTACTTCTTCCTGACGCTTAACCTCAGCAATACTGACAACACTGTCTTTAGTTCGATTTTTTGAGCCTTCTTGCAAAGCAGAATACCCCGGTGATTTTAAATCAACGGGGTTAATATTTGCCTGGCTTTTATTAATCTCCATAACCGACTCCTACTTTAAAATTAAGAAAATGAGTCTAGCTCTCACTAGACTCATAGCCTTGTTGGTTACTTAACCAAGTAAACTCAATACACCTTGTGGCACTTGGTTTGCTTGAGCAAGCATTGCAGTACCTGCTTGTTGCAGAATTTGAGCTCTGGTCAGGTTAGCAGTTTCTGCTGCAAAGTCAGCATCTAAAATACGACTACGTGCAGCACTCAAGTTTTCTGATGTAGTCTGTAAATTAGTAATCGTTGCATCAAAACGGTTTTGTACCGCACCTAAGTCGGCTCTAAATCCATTTATCTGTGATAAAGCTGCATCAACTATGGTTATAGCTTCCTGCGCACCTTCAGCATCACTAATGTCCACTGTACTTAATTTCTTAGCATCTGAACCAGTCAGTGCATCAGCCGAAGCACCATCAAAAACACCGCCCGACGAAGCATCAATATCCTGTGAAACAGTATAAGTACCCGATGAATGCAAAGTCAATGCACCGGCAATGGTCGCATCATTATTTCCCCCTGACGTTATATTTTCTGAGGCCCCATCCATTGTCTTTAGCCCCATTGTTTTAGTAGTAACATTACTAGTTGTAAAGTCATTAATAACAACATCTTTACCTGTTGCCTGAGTTAGCGTTAATGTTTTGCCATCGGTCCCAAGCTCTGCTGTAATACCCGTACTACCCGCCTGTTTATTAATTTCAGACACTAACGAACCAAGGTTACCATCACTCCCAATTTGAGCAGAAATGGTTTTAGAGGTTCCTTCACCCGCTTACGAATTAGTAAACAGATCAAAAGACACTGTGCCTGACGCGACACCACTCAACTCAACCTCAGTTGTTGCAACGGCTGTTACACCGGTTTCGGACTCACGTGAAGTAATTGAAGAAGCAATATCAAATGCCGAGTCACCTGCAGCAACAGCGATATCGTCTACTCGACCAAAATCACCATTAATAGTAATAGTTCCTGAAGCAACGGTATTATCAGCTGCTGTTGCAATACCTGTAGTATTATCAACACCTGTTGTTCCCGAACTTACCGAGACTGAGCCCGTTCCTTGCCCTGACGCTGTATTGGTAGCATCCACTTGATTATCTTGCAAGTTACTTGTAGATGAACCTTCAATAGACACATTAATCGTTTGATTTGCATTCGCCCCCACTTGAAAAGTTTGAGATGTAAATGACCCATCCAATAATTTTAGTCCATTAAATTCAGTGGTATCAGATACTCGATCAATTTCTTGTTTTAACTGATTCACCTCTGACTGCAGTGAAGCTCTGTCAGATGCTGAATTTGTTGAGTTAGAAGACTGAATAGCCAATTCACGCATACGCTGTAACAAATCACCAGTTTGTGACAATGCACCCTCAGCGGTTTGCGCCAACGAAATACCATCATTAGCATTTCGACCAGCCTGACTTAGACCTCTAATTTGCGAAGTCATACGATCTGAAATAGCCAGGCCCGCAGCATCATCCTTAGCACTGTTAATACGCAGCCCTGAAGACAATCTTTGCAATGATTTGGCTAAATCACCTTGTGATTTGTTTAAATTACGTTGAGAGTTCAACGATAATACGTTTGTGTTGATTACTGAAGCCATGATAGTTCCCCTAGTCTTACCGCGAAAAATTAAATTTATTTAGAAACAATTTTGATTTTATTGTTTCTCTGTCTTGGTTATCGACCCTCTGCAGATAAACTTTAATTTTTCTTGCACTTCTTTAAAAAAAATAACCGTTACAAATCAATAGAGTAAGAGAAGGTGAAAAATAAAATATATTTTACATTGTGTTTTGTGATAATCATCACAAAAATAATCCATTCAATTTCTTATGGCATTAATGCTGTATACCATTCATCCAAGTGGTCTTCTAACATATAATTTTCTATCACCCATTGCTGCAACGATGCACCTTCCTTACGTAACTCATCAGGCTCGCTAATTTTTTCCCTTAAAGCTTTAATCCAGTGTTGCACATTATTCGGAACACGGGTTACTGGTGCATTCTGATAAGGCAAAATATCTGAACACAAAATAGGCCAGCCCAAAATACCAAATTCCAACAACCTTAAATTCGTTTTACACTCATTAAATTTATTATGCTCTAAAGGTGCAATAGCCAAATCCAGGTTTAAATCGGCTAATCTCTGTGGATACCAATCAAACGCTACGCCGCTATGAGCCTCCTTTACAAATGGCATCAACGCATCAGGACATAAGCCCATAAATATCCAATCCACTTCTTTATGAAGTGCTTCCACAATTGGCTGGATAAATGCCAAATCCCCTGTGTGCTCTTGACCTCCCGCCCATCCAACACGCAACTTCTTCCCTGCTTGTTTTTTAGGTATCTTGAGATCACGCCACCTGGCTTTTTCCAGATAGTTTGGAACAACAACAATGTCATCGGCCATTTTTGCAAATTCTTCAGCCAAAGCCTCATTAGCAACAATCAAGCGATCTGAGCACTGAAACTTTTCTTTCAATTTTCGCCGCAAATTCTTCGGCCATTTACCTT
>WTAG01000488.1 GCA_013139755.1 Methylomarinum sp.
GACCCTGAAAAGCCATTCCGTGCTTTAGCTTTTAAAATCATGGATGACCGTTACGGTGCATTAACTTTTATCCGTATTTACTCAGGTAAATTAAACAAAGGTGATTCGCTCCTAAATAGCTACACTGGCAAAACTGAACGTATCGGCCGTATGGTAGAAATGCATGCGGATGAGCGTATCGAGCTTGAATCAGCTCAAGCGGGTGACATTATCGCTGTTGTAGGCATGAAAAACGTACAGACTGGACACACTTTATGTGATCCTAAAAACCCTGCAACACTAGAACCAATGGTATTCCCAGATCCAGTTATCTCGATTGCAGTTGCACCTAAAGATAAAGCCGGTTCAGAAAAAATGGGTATTGCTATCGGCAAAATGATTGCCGAAGATCCTTCTTTCCGCGTTGAAACCGATGAAGATAGCGGTGAAACAATCCTTAGAGGAATGGGAGAACTACATCTTGACATCAAAATTGACATCCTAAAACGTACCTATGGTATCGATGTTGAAGTTGGTAAACCTCAAGTAGCTTACCGTGAAACTATCACTAAAAGCATTGAAGATAGCTACACTCATAAGAAGCAGTCTGGTGGTTCTGGTCAATACGGTAAAATCGATTACATCATCGAACCAGGTGAACCAGGTACAGGTTTCATTTTCGAGTCTAAAGTAACTGGTGGTAACGTACCAAGAGAATTCTGGCCTGCAGTAGAAAAAGGTTTTAAAAACAGCATTGACAATGGTGTTTTAGCTGGCTTCCCATGCTTAGACTTTAAAGTTACATTATTGGACGGTGGTTTCCACGCGGTCGATTCATCTGCTGTTGCATTTGAAATTGCAGCAAGAGCCGCATACAGACAATCAATCCCTAAAGCTGGCCCTCAATTGATTGAGCCCATCATGAATGTTGACGTATTCACACCTGAAGACCATGTTGGTGATGTAATTGGTGACCTTAACCGTCGCCGCGGCATGATCAAGTCTCAAGAAGCTGGTGTTACAGGCGTACGCATTAAAGCTGACGTAGCGCTAAGCGAGATGTTTGGATACATTGGTGATTTACGCACAATGACTTCTGGTCGCGGCCAGTTCTCAATGGAATTCTCACATTACTTACCATGCCCTAAAAATGTGGCTGAAGAAGTAATAAAAGAAGTTCAAGAACGCAACAAAAGCAAGTAATTAATACTTAGCTTGAAACCCACTTGCAGCAATGCAAGTGGGTTTTTTTATGCCTACAGTTTTTTACACAAAAAAAAGCCGCTACACCACAAGATGTAGCAGCTTTAAAAGGTGACAGACAAAACTGTGCCACTGATCCCAGCTCAAATCACCCCAAAATCCAAAGCATATCTAAGCAGAAAAATTTGCAGCTGCAAATTCCCAGTTTACCAATGCCCAAAAAGCCTCTAGATATTTAGGTCTAGCATTACGGTAATCAATATAGTAAGCATGCTCCCATACATCGCATGTTAATAAAGGTATTTGACCCTCAGCCAAAGGACACCCAGCGTTACTAGTACTTACTAACTCTATACTGCCATCAGAATTTTTAACCAACCACGCCCAACCAGAGCCAAATGTTGTTACAGCACACTTTGTAAATTCAGCCTTGAACTCATCAAATGAACCGAACTTAGCATTAATAGCATCTGCTAAAGCACCTGATGGTTCACCACCACCATTTGGCGACAAGCTATTCCAATAAAAAGTATGATTCCAGATTTGTGCAGCATTATTAAACATTCCACCTTCTGAACGAGTAACGATAGACTCAAGTGAAGTATCTTCAAAAGAAGTACCTGAGATTAAGTTATTCAGATTGGTCACATAGGTTTGATGATGCTTACCATAATGAAACTCAAGCGTTTCCTCTGAGATATGGGGTGCTAACGCGTCTTTAGCATATGGTAAAGCAGGTAATACGACAGCCATGGTTTTCTCCACAATAAAACAAAAATATATAAAAAATACCAGTTATAAATAAATACCCAGTATTTTAATAAAGTATTCGTACTTTATCACTGCCCAGCAATTAAATAAAGAAAAATAGAACACCTAGTTCTGTTTATAATTAGCGACCTCTCTTATATAAATAAACAATATAACTAGCTATGGCATTAGAAATAGAACACAAGTTTTTAATCAAAAATAATAACTGGCAGAAAAATATAAGCCAATCTAGCGAATACAAGCAAGGCTACTTAGTTAGCGATAAAAAACGCTCTATTAGAGTCCGCATATCTGATAATAAAGCATGGCTTAACATTAAAAGCGCGACAACTGGCACCCATAGACAAGAATATGAATACGAAATACCACTTGACGAAGGAAAAGAGATATTAAACACCTTGTGTGAAAAACCACTTATAGAAAAAACACGCCACCTTGTAGCATACAAACAACACACCTGGGAAATTGACGTGTTTAGCGGTGAAAATAGCGGACTCATAGTTGCCGAAATTGAATTATCACAAGTTGGCGAGGCTTTTGAGAAACCCGAATGGATAGCTGAAGAAGTAACTGAAGATTTGCGCTATTACAACAATAGATTATGCAAACATCCTTATAAAAACTGGAAATAACACTATAAAATCAAAAACAAATTGAATTATCAGTAAAATTACTCTATATTTTACTGTATGAATAAAACAACCATTGTTGCTTTTTTGCTACTAATTAGCAATCACATATCCGCAAACACACTAATGCCTGAGATCAATAAAATTGAATCCGAATGGGCAAACATTTATTACAACAAAAGCAACTCAGTGCAGGGAAGCTATTTTCCAGAGCTTTTAAACACAACAGAAAGACTATGCCTGCGCCACCCCAAGGCCGTTGAGCTAAAAATTTGGCAAGCAATCATCATCGCCACTAACGCAGCCTTCGAAAGCCCATTTACAGCATTAGAATCAATCAACAAAGCAAAAAAAATACTCGAACAAACCATAAAAGACAAACCGACAGCTCTTGGTGGAGCAGCACTAGTGACACTCGGAACCCTTTACTACATGACACCTGGTTGGCCAATTTCTTTCGGCGACCAGCAGAAGGCAGAGAAACTACTAAAAAGAGCGCTTAAAATAAACCCAAATAGCATTGATTCTAATTATTTTTACGCAGATTTTCTACTCAACAAAGGAGACCTAACAAAAGCAGAAAAATACTTTAAGCTTGCTTTAAATGCTCCAAGTAGAAAAAAACAAAAATTCGCTGACGAACAATTAAAAAAAGAAGCAAAAACCGCTTTACTCAACACAGAACTCAGAAAACTAAACTCTGGAAAAAATAGGTTTCTGTCACTCTTCACCAGCGCGAAATCAAATTAACTAAAACACCGCTACCACACACACTAAATATAAGAAATTCCTATTTATAAAGCGCCACTTTCTGCTACTATATTCCTAAATTTTTTATAACTCTATAACTCGGAAACCACCATGACATTTGTCGTAACAGAAAACTGTATTAAGTGTAAATTTACTGATTGCGTTGATGTATGCCCTGTAGACTGCTTTCATGAAGGACCTAATTTTTTAGTCATTGATCCAGATGAATGCATCGACTGCACATTATGCGAACCTGAATGCCCAGCAAACGCTATTTTTGCTGAAGATGAATTACCCGAAGGCCAAGAGCCGTTTATTGCCATAAACGCAGACCTAGCCAAGACATGGCCAATTATTACTGAAGTTAAAGATGCTATGGAAGAAGCTGATGACTGGAATGGTAAAGCCGATAAAATTGATTTACTAGAAAGATAATAGCAATTGCCTTCAGATCACCAACACTGAAGGCTAATTATTACCTTCAAGAATTTTTCTACAAGCAAAAAAAAACCGGTTTTAAACCGGTTTTTTTTGTATACACCTAATTGAATCAATCTTCTGTAGAAGATTCCAACTCAGGTCTACCAACAAGCTCAACGTAAGCCATAGGTGCTTTATCACCTGTTCTGAAGCCACACTTAATAACTCTAAGGTAGCCACCAGGACGATCCTGATATCTTGGACCCAACTCATTGAACAACTTAGTTACCACATCACGATCACGTAACTTAGCAAACGCCATACGTCGCTTAGAAACAGAATCTTCTTTAGATAAAGTTATTAAAGGCTCAGCAAATCCCCGCAACTCTTTAGCTTTAGGTAATGTAGTTCTGATCAACTCATGCGTGAACAATGAAGTTGCCATATTACTAAACATAGCCTTACGATGACTACTATTTCTATTTAATTGTCTTCCTGTCTTACGATGTCTCATTTCTTTAGACCTTAATGTTAAATTCCAGTTTGGCTTTGCTCAACCAAGTTCTCAGGCGGCCAGTTTTCAAGACGCATACCTAAAGACAACCCCTTTAAAGCAAGTATATCTTTAATCTCAGTTAGAGATTTCTTTCCGAGATTAGGAGTCTTCAATAACTCAACCTCAGTACGCTGTATCAAGTCGCCAATATAAAAAATATTTTCTGCCTTTAAGCAATTAGCTGACCTAACAGTTAATTCCAAATCATCTACAGGTCTCAATAGAACTGGATCAAACTCAGGCTCTGCAGGGACAGTTTCTTCAACTATTTTTTCATTAACTTTTTCAAAATCAACAAACACTGATAGCTGATCATGTAAAATTGTAGCTGCCAACTTTACTGTTTCCTCAGGGTCAACAGTTCCATTGGTTTCCAACTCAATTATGAGCTTATCCAAATTTGTACGTTGCTCAACCCTAGTGCTTTCAACGCTGTAAGAAACCCGGTTAATTGGACTATAAGAAGCATCTAAAGCCAAAACACCAACAGGAGTAGTCGAAGAGGACTGCTCCTTTCTAATACTTGCTGGAATATAGCCTCTATTACGCTCAACCTTTAACTTAACATTCAACTTACCAGCATCCGTTAAGTTAGCTAAAACTAAATCAGGGTTAACTATTTCCACATCATGCGGCAATTCAATGTCAGCAGCTGTAACAACACCAGCCCCTTCTTTGGACAAGTTTAATTCAACCTCGTCTTTAGAATGTAAAATTATAGCTAGTTTTTTTAGGTTCAACAAAAAGTCAATTACGTCCTCTTGAACCCCATCAATTGTAGTGTATTCATGCTGAACACCTTCAATTTCAACCTCACTAACTGCACATCCAGGAATAGAAGATAACATTACTCTTCTTAGAGCATTCCCTAAAGAATGCCCGAAACCTCTCTCTAAAGGCTCTATAACTATTCTTGAATGATTTACGTTATGACTGACTACTTCAACCAATTTAGGCCTTAGTAAACCAGCAATAGTATTCTGCATAGTTTATATCTCAGTATGAATTATTTTGAATATAGCTCTACAACTAACTGCTCATTCATATCAGCACCTAAATCAACACGATCAGGAAGCGATTTAAATACACCAGCCATTTCCTTAAGATTTACTTCAACCCACGAAGGAAAACCATATTGTTCAGTGACAGTTAATGAATCAACGATTCTTTGTTGCTTCTTTGACTTCTCACGAATTTTAATTTCATCACCAACATTCACTTGAAATGAAGCAATGTTTGTTATTTTATCATTAACCAAGATTGATTTATGAGCCACTAACTGACGCGCTTCTGCACGTGTACTAGCATAGCCCATTCTATAAACGACGTTATCAAGCCTAGACTCAAGAAGATTTAAAAGGTTAGCACCTGTAGCACCTTTCTTTAAATCGGCTGTTTTATAGTAATTTCTAAATTGCTTTTCTAAAACGCCGTATATTCTACGAATTCTTTGTTTAGCACGAAGCTGAAGAGCGTAATCAGAGCTACGCGTTCTACCTGTTCCGTGCTGCCCAGGTCTTTGTTCTAATTTACACTTTCCTTCTAGTGACTTTCCTCTGCTTTTTAACAGAAGATCCGCACCTTCTCTACGACTTAACTTACAAGTAGGGCCAAGATATCTTGCCATTTCAATGCTCCAAAAATTTAAACGCGACGCTTCTTAGGTGGACGACAACCATTGTGAGGAATAGGTGTCACGTCAACAATATTATTGATTTTGAAACCCAGATTATTTAACGACCTTACAGCTGATTCACGACCAGGACCTGGGCCTTTGATCATAACATCAAGGTTCTTCATGCCATATTCTAAAGCAACAGTACCAGCTCTTTCTGCTGCAACTTGCGCTGCAAAAGGCGTACTTTTACGAGAACCTCTAAAACCAGACCCTCCTGCTGTAGCCCAAGATAAAGCATTACCTTTACGGTCACTAATTGTCACGATTGTATTATTAAAAGATGCATGCACATGAGCTATCCCATCTGCTATTTCTTTTTTTATACGTTTTTTTGCACGTTTTTGAGTTGCCATTTTACTTAGCCTTTACGGGGTATCTTATTTTCTAATTGGTTTACGAGGACCTTTACGAGTACGAGCATTTGTTTTAGTGCGCTGACCTCTTAATGGCAACCCTCTACGATGCCTAATCCCACGAAAACAACCCAAATCCATCAATCGTTTAATATTCATTGAAACTTCACGACGAAGATCACCTTCAACAGTCATTTTAGAAATAACTGCACGGATAGTTTCCAATTGATCTTCAGAAAGCTCACTTATTTTTACAGTTGGCTCTATTTTAACTTGTTCACAAATTTGTCTAGCAGTCTGACGACCAACGCCATATATTGCGGTCAACGCGATTTCTGCGTGTTTATGGTCTGCTACATTGATTCCGGCAATACGTGCCATCTAGATACTCCTAGTTCGGTATTCTAAAGTTAAGCGCGCAAGTATAGCATAACAGTATATTCTGCGCAACAATTATTATCCTTGGCGTTGCTTATGGCGTCCATCTTTACAGATAACGCGTAGTACACCATTTCTTTTGACTATTTTGCAGTTTCTACAAAGTTTTTTTACTGATGCGCGAACTTTCACGACATACCCTCTTAATTAAATTAAATTATCTTTTTAACTTGGCCTTTTGCATAAGACCATCATATTGCTGAGACATCATATGCGTTTGAAGCTGAGATATGAAATCCATTACAACAACAACAATAATCAACAGCGATGTACCACCAAAATAAAAAGGAACATTCCAATACACAATCATAAACTCTGGCAACAAACATACTAAAGTAATGTAAAACGCACCAATCAATGTTAAACGTGTCATTACTTTATCTATATAGACTGTTGTTTGAACCCCAGGTCTAATTCCGGGTAAAAATGCACCCGATCTTTTAAGATTATCAGCTGTTTCTTTAGAATTAAAAACCAAAGCCGTATAAAAAAAGCAGAAGAAGATAATTGCAGTAGCATATAGCAATACATAGATAGGCTGACCAGGTGACAACATTGTTGATACATCCTGCAACCAACCAAATCCTTCATTCCCACTGAACCAACCCGCTATAGTTGACGGAAACAAAATAATACTTGAAGCAAAAATCGGCGGAATTACACCAGCCATATTCAGTTTTAAAGGCAAGAAACTACTTTGCCCCGCCATCATCTTACGACCTTGCTGACGCTTAGGATAGTTAATAATAATCCTACGCTGCCCTCTTTCCACAAAAACAACCAATGCAGTAACAGCAATAGCAACAAGGAACAACAGCACTATAAAAGCACCATTCATCTCACCTGTTCTAGCCAACTCAAGTGTTCCACCAATTGCAGAAGGAAGTCCAGATACGATACCAGCGAAAATAATCAATGAAATACCATTTCCTATTCCACGCTCGGTAACCTGCTCACCCAACCACATCAAGAATATTGTCCCAGTAACCAAAGTAATAGTTGTGATAACAATAAAACTTAAACCAGGATCGATAACAACTCCTAAACCACCTGCTGTCTGATTCTGCAAAGCCATCGATATACCTATCGCCTGAAATGTTGCCAGAACAACAGTACCATAACGGGTATATTGAGAAATCTTTCTGCGGCCAGACTCACCTTCTTTCTTAATCTGCTCCATTGCCGGAACAACTACCGTCATTAGCTGCATAATAATAGATGCAGAAATATACGGCATGATACCCAGAGCAAAAAGACTTAAACGCATCAATGCACCACCAGAGAACATGTTAAACATGTCCAATATAGATCCACTCTGCTGTTCAAACATGATCGCCAATGCTTTTGGATCAATTCCAGGCACAGGTATATGTGCTCCGACTCGATACACAAAGAAAGCACCAAGGACAAACAACAACCTTGATCTTAACTCTGCAAAAGCGCCCGTTTTACTTGTCATTTCAGCTCTTGAAGTACTCACTTATTCCTCTACTTTGCCGCCAGCAGCTTCTATAGATACTTTAGCACCAGATGTTACTTTCAGCCCTTTAACAGTAACAGATTTAGAAATCTCACCTGACTTAATAATCTTTACTGTTTTAGCAAATGAAGGAACCAGATTAGCAGCTTTTAAGGCAGCTAAATCTACAACTTCAGCATTAACTGAACCTACTTCATATAAAGTAACTTCTGACGAATATTTTTTTACACGAGATCTAAAGCCAACTTTAGGCAGTCTACGTTGCAAAGGCATTTGACCACCTTCAAAACCCACCTTATGAAAGCCACCACTTCTCGACTTTTGTCCTTTATGCCCGCGCCCACAAGTTTTACCTAAAGTACAGCCAATACCTCTACCGACTCTTTTAGATTTTTTTCGTGTACCGTAAGCAGATTGAATTGTATTTAAAAACATTACACTTCCTCTACTTTCAACATATATGAAACTTTATTGATCATTCCACGATTTTCAGGAGTATCAATAACTTCAACTGTGTGACGTATTTTACGTAGTCCCAATCCTTTTAAGCATGCTTGGTGACTTTTCAATCGCCCAATCTTACTTTTGGTCATGGTTACACTTATTTTTTTATCAGCCATGATTGCTATCCGGTAATTTGATCAACTGTCAAACCACGTTTAGCCGCGATTTGTTCAGCATTTTGCATTTCAGTTAAACCCTTAATAGTTGCTCTCACAACATTAATAGGATTATTTGTACCGATACACTTAGCTAAAACGTTATGCACACCTACAACTTCAAAAACAGCACGCATAGCACCACCAGCGATGATACCTGTACCTTCAGAAGCAGGCTGCATATAAACTTTAGCAGCGCCAGTCTCACCAGTCACCGTATATTGTAGAGTACCTTCTTTCAACTGTACTTTACGCATATTTTTTCTTGCTTGCTCAAGTGACTTCTGAATGGCTATAGGCACTTCTCTTGCTTTACATACGCCATAACCAACACGCCCTTGACCATCACCGACAACCGTAAGAGCTGCAAAGCCAAAAACCCTACCACCCTTAACAACTTTAGCAACACGTCGCACTGAAACTAACTTTTCCTGCAAGCCATCTGCACTTGCTTGACCTTGAGGTCCTGATGTAGCCA
>WTAG01000083.1 GCA_013139755.1 Methylomarinum sp.
AAATCAGAACTGCTCTTGCTCTTCAAAGAAATACAGCGTTTATTCTCAAGGATAAGCGAGAACATAACCATTAAATAACTTGCTGTGTTCAGCGTCAGGATTATGGAGGACGATGTGCTTTTTCAGCAAGATGAACTACGCATTAGAAGAATAAAGGCAAGTTGATTGCCAAGTTATAAAAAACTTGATAACTATCAAGTTGGCTGACCTCATGATTTCCCAGCTCAGCTGGTGGTCACTTAATTTACATTTCGTCAAAATATTTACTCGCACCGACCATTTTAATCACCGCAATAAATTCGTCATTTTTAAGAGCATCCAATACAGAATAATCTAAATATTTAATGCAAATTACTACCAACCTAAATAGAGCATAGTCTGTAAAATTAATTAGAGTTTCATAGTATTCAGCTCTGTCAGATAACGAAAAACCATTGGCATCTGTAATTTTGTTATTTACAATTTTTACCATTATGCAGAAGGTTCTGATTACAGAGTAAATTTCATCATTATCATCTAGAGCCTCAATAGCTTTTTTAATTTGTTCTTTATTACCATTAGCCTCTTTCAGATCAATAATGATCGACTCAAGTTCATTGACAGCTGAAGCAGTATGTTTAACATTTACTTCACCCGAACTTATGACTTTTAAATGAAAGCTATTAAAGATAGTTTTCTGAGAATCAATCATATTGAAAAAGCGTGATTCAAATGAACGAATTTTTTCAAAACGTTCATTTTTTTCAATCTCAGACTTTAAATGTGAGTTAGATTCTTTTTGAATACTTAAAGAGCTGACAAGTAGAACGATTGTGAAAAATGTAAGGATAGGGTTTAGCACACCTCCTAGAAAATCTCCTAACAACCCCCAATTCTCAGGTTTATTTGAAATTACATATGAATTTAAATAACTAAAATTGTACCAATAAGAGAGCCACGCGAATGCTATAGCTACTACAGATATTAATATTATTTTTTTGGAGATCATACGTAAACACCTGTAATCAAGTACTTGATTACTTTTCCATTAGGCAATGACACCTTTTTAACTCTAATCTTGATAAACTCTCCATTTCCGGGAGCAATAGTGTTATTTTTATGTAAGTTAGCTGAAATTGACTTTCTGATTTGGTCCGTAACTGCTCTTACCTTACTAGCAAAACCAAATGATTCAATTTCTTCAAATTCTTTTATGTAAAACCTTCCATTTCCTGTAATCGAATGAAAACGAACAATTACAACATCTAGATCTTCTTCAACATCAGAGCGAATCGCTTCAGTTATGTTTTTCGCAGTACAATTATCTAGCAAAAATAATTGTTTGGGTTCTGGAAGTCCTCTTTTTCTCTGTCTGATCTTAATTTTATAATTAAAATAATTAGCGATTTTATGCATATCAACCAATGGCTCTTTCAGACGTGTAACCAATTTATCTTCTATATCAGCTAACTGTTCCACAATAGCATCTGCTTCTGAGCTAAGCTCTCCTGAATCAAGGTAAAGTGCTTCCATGACAAAATAGCCAAGAACTTCTAAAAATGTATCATTGCCAATTTTACGCAGCCTACTTTGCAATTGTTTATCTTCGATCTCAATAGAGAACTTGTGACCATAAGATCCAGTAAATGATTGTTTCAGCTTAGTTCTTGCGTCGCTACGGTGAGTTCTCTTTTCTGGAACCCTTTCTCTTAAGATAGCCTCTGCGGCTATACTGATTACATCAGATGTTCCCTTAAGAGTTTCAAGTCCATATTGCATGTCAATTTCGTTTTCTGGACTATCAATCACCACATCTAAATTTACTTTCATCATTATTCTTATAATCCCTATTTATGTAATTACTTATTTCGCGAGTGCTTGAAATGAGTTGCAGTTTTAAGCGATTGCATAACGCCGAGTTAAAAGGCCGTCGCTGTTTGGCGGTCATTTTTGAACGACTTGTTAGCCAGTATTTATTGTTTACCTGCAATAGGATTTGTTTTTTCTCTAAATTGGCTTTCAATAGTTGGAACTATCAAATCGTAGTTATTAACATTAATAGCTATCGCGCTTATTCTTATAACTGAATCATAAAGATTTTCTCGTGAGGCGAGCTTTAATGCAAATGTGGTTTTTTCGAGGCCTAAAAATAAATGACCTTCAATTCTTTTTGAGATATTTTTTGACTTGCCTAGGTAAAGAGGCATCCATTCTTTTAGTTCTGAGTGTTTAGATAGCCTTTTTATTTTTAAATCAGGTGTATGCTTACCATGATATCTATCATCTCTCCATTTTTTAATAAATTCATTTTCCCAGTCTTTATATAATTTGTATTTTTTAGGCTTTGTCTTAATTTCAAATAAATATATTCCTGAATATTCAAGATTATCAAATGCAGTATTTACCATATGCTTTTTTAGTGTAATTTCATATTCAGGTTTAAACTTTAATTTACTTGCTTCTTCTTTTAAAAGTGCCATTTGTTCTGATAAATTGCTATCAATTTCGCGGAATTTACTCATAGTTTCCTTTTGTGGCTAACATCAAAATCACCAGCTTGTCTGGTTGATTTTTTGGTTATAAAAACTTTGAAAAAGCATCAGGTTTGCTTTCTCACTCAAAATTAAAAATCAAGCTGGCTTGCCCCCACTTGATTTTAACTATCTTTCCTAAAGCGTACGATCTCAATGAATGAATCACTCACAGTATGATCCTTAGTATCCACTGCAAAATTAATCAATTGTTCGCGTAATACTTGAGCGTCAACTAAGGGCATTAATGTCGCTAGCATAAAATAGACTCCTCTAAATCGAGGATCGCCAAGATGTTTCTGTGGTTTATCGTTATCTTTTCCAAGGAAAGTTTGTACGATAAAAAAATCCATAATTTTATCGTGACGAAATCTGAATTGTTTCTCATCGCCATGGTTTTTTACCTGGCGTGACAGAACCATTTTGTGCCGTTCCAGACAGGTGATCTCCTGTTCATAATCCTTCACAGATAATACGGATTCATCCTTCAATCTCATTTGGTAGACTTGATCAGAGAACCTTTGCAAAGGAAAGTCCTCACCAATATTGGTATGCTTATAATCATTCGCCATGATTTTATATGACTGCTGTTGCAGGTTAAAGAGATCAGGAGTTTTACCTAAACTTAGTACGTGAGCCACAGTAGTGAGATCCATAGGGTTGGATAAAGCTTTTTGTGCAACCTTAATCATTTCCTCTGATTGTTCATAATATGAACTCAAATAGCTTCGACATGAAGTTTCAAGTAGCCGGGGTCAGTTCCAATGTCATTAAGTTAAGCGATAACCCCTTGATTTATTTTGTCCTTTTATAACTG
>WTAG01000433.1 GCA_013139755.1 Methylomarinum sp.
CTTTTAGCAGGAATCTAGAATTACAACGAATAGATTCCCGATAAAAGCCTTCGGGAATGACGCGATATATAGTGTTGCCGTTTCTTTATCCTAATTTGGCGGAGACTCATGGGTAATCAGGAAAATATATAGCTATTAACAGTAAATCATCACTGCAACAAACTGTCATTCACCTGTAATGGTATAGCACTGGTTCCTAGAGTCTTGCAACTCTTTCCTGACATGAGCTTTTGTCATTGGTTTCAAATAACAATTTTCCCACTGAACCGAGAGCTTCTGTAGGGATGCCGATAAAAGGTGCAAAGAAATAGGAGCCAATACTGAGTACCGCTTGTTTGTACGGGATAGGTGATACTTTTGGAGATGTCAGTTTACCCGTGATATGAATGGGTGATCGGCTATTCATAAGTATTCTTTTCTTTTCTAAATTGAAAACAGCATCAATTGTTTCGGTACCCAGATTAGCGGTTCCTTTACCTCTGGCGGTTATTTTAGGGCCGTCTATATAGAATAGTTCGGTGTTAAGGATTCCCTGGTTGATTTTGTAGCGTGCCATGGCGCAGTTGATTTCTGTTTCATTCCTGGTAATACCGAAGGTAAATAAGCAATCAATAATATCGAGGAATAAGGCATCTATTTTACGCCGATGAATTATGCCATTTTCCAGGGTGATACCGATTTCACCATTTAGGCTGGAAGCGATTTCATGTGCGGTATGGCCTTTACCTGATAAATCCAACAGTAAGTTCAGGTCTCCTTCGATAGGACTAGGCACCATACTTTGCATCATTATTCCTTTTAGGTTGATGTCATCGCCGGATAGATTTAATTTTAATAGAGGTATATCAGATGTATCTATGCTGGCTTCAGCATTAATTTGACCGTTAGCGTATGTGAATCTGGCTGAATTAAGATGTAAGATATTGTTTTTTGAAAGGATATTCATATCGACCTGGTCCAAGGTAAATTCGGTGCCTTGGACTTCGTCAATATCAATTTTAATATCCATATCAAGTTGATTTAACTGGTTAAAGGCTATTGGGGTCTTGCTGAAAAATTGAGTATCCTGCCGTTTTGGTTTCGATGACTGTTGTTCAGGTGACTGTGTTTGTGCCTTAATGCCAAAGTCTTTCAAATATAAAACGGGTATTTTGATTGATCCTTTAATTGCGGGTTTCTTATTTTTTTCATCAATATGCAATAAGGTTATTTGAGTGTTAACCTTGGTTTTGTTGAGGTTGAGTTTACCGGTAAAACTGGATTTCTCATTACTACCCTGTAACTTACCCTGAAACTTAACAGCACCAAGCGCTGGTAAATCAATGTTTAAAATATGACCTAATTTTTCCAGGTCTTCGATAGCAATAGAAGCATCAATATTGATTTCATCTTTATTGAGAATATCGTCAATACCACCGTGTATCCTGGCATTCATTATGTTTGATTGTGGTGTTTTGAGAGATACTGTTTCAATACCAAGACTGCCATCGTAATCGGAAATTAAAATATTACCTTCGATAGGGATCAGCTCTTTGGGCTTATCAGCTAATAATGAATGTAGAACTTGCTCGTTGAAGGAGGTATTAATCGATAAGTTGCTGCCATCGAGGAGATTTTTTATTGAACCTTTGGCAACTAGGGCAGGGCGGTTTTGTGCACCAACAACAATATTTAGATTATTCAGTTGCAATCGTTTTTGCTTGCTGTCGATTTGAGCGCTCAGTTTGAAAGGCCCGAAATCATGAGCTTGAATACCAACCAAGTCTGTCACTGATTTACTGGTTGGCGCATGAGCCGTTAAGGTCATGTCGGTTCCATGAAATTGCAGGTCGGCAATTTGTAATTGATCGATTTTGCCTCGTAAGGAGGTGATCAGATGGTCTTTTTTTCCGGTGTTAATATTGATTGAGCTAATCTTGAGAACTTTAGAGTTTCCGTTGATTTTAAATTGACCAGAAAGCGGACCTATATCAGGAATTTTTTGCTTTTTGTTGAAAGCAGTTAATGCACTGGTACTAGGTGCTTGAATGATCGCGTTCAGGTCGATGTCTGAAATGGCAGCGTTTGTTATAGGAATGTTGCCTATATTTCCTGTCAAGTTGAGGCGTAATTTCTGTTGTTGTCCAATCTGTATATCAATATCGTGTGCAGATATTTTATTACCGCGAGTATTTACGATCATCTTAGTATTGACTGGACCCAGTTCAGGTAAATCAAAACCCAGTTTTTGTGATGTTTTAGCCAGGGAGGGTGAATTTAGTTCTAATTTGAACTCGCTTATCACGGATATTGGATCATCGTTTTTGACCGGCAGCTGGATATGGCCGTTGGCTTTTATTAATAGCGTTTTCGGGTCACCAGCGATGAGTTGTAGATTATTAAAATTATCGTTTTTGGTTTGGCGAGTAAACTTTGAAGTGATTGTAACAGGTCCAATTTCCGGCAAATCACGCTCGAATAGGGTACCGATTGATTTAGAATTGTTTGCTTCTACAGATAAGTCCAGGCTAATGTCACTACTGGGTGTGCCGGCATCTAAAGGTACTTTGCCAATGCGTCCCGTGATCTGTAGCTCTACAGCTTGTCCTTTGCCAATGGTAATGTCTATGTCTTCAATAGCTGGGGTCATGTTATGGCTATTTATGCTAACTTTTCCCGTAACCGGCCCCATCTCAGGTAGCTGATCAACTAGAAATGGACGTGCCGCAGCCGTTGTGTCAGCATTCAAAGTGGCGCTAATATTCATGGCCTCAATAAAATCAGCTACCGTGGGGTTAATGTCTATATTACCCGTTAAGGTTGTTATTAAACCCTGTGGATCTGATAATTGGGTATTGATGTTATCTAAACGGATAATGTTTCCATGGTTGATCAATTTGGCATCAAAAGTGATGTCATTGAATTGTGGCATGCTGCTGGAAAACAGCAGGGCGCTTATCTCGGGGTCTTTAATAAAACCATTAACAGTGAGGTTCATTCCTTTAGTTGCAATAATATTTTCTATCTGTCCGCTAGCGGTAATATTGGCCAGATTTCCTCGAGACAACTGTATGTTTAAATCCTTTAATTGTGGCTGATATAACTCGCCTTTCAGATTACCACTGCCTGTTAGTTGGGTATTAGCGGGTATGTTCAGGCCGGTCAGTTTATTTAGGTCGATTGCTGTCACATCGATTTGTAGCTCAAGACCTTTAGCGTGCAGCGCATCTGTGATTTGACCTTGCAGGGATGCCGTCATATGCTGTGTCTCTAGTTTAATGTCAACAGTATAAGGATGTTTGGCGAATAGATCATTTAACGATCCTAGTTGACCTTTTGCCGAAAATAACTGTTCATTAATTGCGCCGTAAGCATCCATCCGTAAAGGGCCTTGATGATTAATTTCATTAATATCTAGATGGTTGAGGGTAAAATTTTGGTTTTCTGTGCCAACGTTAACCATAATATTGCGGATAGCCGCCGATTTAATGACCAGGGCAGGCCAGAAATAATGAGTTTCAAAGCTAAAATTAGTTTTATCAGTAGAAGAATCAGAAATTTGTGCGGTCATATCCGCAATATGCACGTGCTCAATCTGTAGAATACCCTTGAGTAGGGGGGCAAGTTGTAACTCAATTTCAAACTTCTTCAGGTTTATGTGTTCTTTGCTCGTTTTGGAATAAAGCTTGATGTTGGTAGCGGATAGTGTCGGGTTAGTTGAAAGACTAAGGTGAAAAGGTCCTGTTATTTTAAGTTGATAATCACTGCTGTAGTCAATGGCGTTGATTAACAAGTGGCGATAATCATCATCATCGAAACTAAGGATTAAGCCAGCCAAGACCAATAGGGATGCGAGCAAACCTGTTGCCAGTATAAGAATTATTTTTTTAACAGGGAAAATTTTGTTCAATGATCATATTTTTGTTTGGGGAAGTAGGAATAAAAGATCTTAATAGATCTTTTGTTACGGTTTCCAGCATTCATACGCACTGATTTATAAACGTAAGGATTGTCTGCATAGAGCTGACTAAATTCCGCTTAGTGAATTACTCTACATGTATGTTGAGCATTTGTCTGTATTTTCAAATTGTTATTTTAAAATTAAACAAATGAAACTGATAAAGATAATAGATGCGATAAAAAGCTTAGTACCCCAACGATTAGCAGCATCCTTAAAAAAAGCAATCAGAAAACCCAGAAATAGTTCGAGATTTAATGGTAAATAATTATATAGTCGGCTAGTTAATACGTTAGAATGAAATGACTATTTTTGGAGTATGGCATCATAAAAAATAGATTTTAATCATGATAATAGATCAATCGGTACAAACCAGACAAAATAACTTTTTCTTTCTATTATCAGCATTGTTGATTTTACTGATTATCTTGCCAGTTATCACTGATATATATGGAACAAGAAACTGGTTGATTGGGCATTTGGCATTTTCGGTGACACTGGTTTTTTCAGT
>WTAG01000419.1 GCA_013139755.1 Methylomarinum sp.
ATTGCCATTGCAGAGGTAAAAAACTAAAAACAAGGAACGAACCACTCAATGTAGCGCCCAAAATAGTCGCCTTTTTTAAAGCCATTTTATCCGACGAGTATGTCGCTAAAGCCGGCATAATTGCCAATGCTTGCAGACTAATATGATAAGTTGATAACTCACTTAAAAACAGGTTTGTACCAAAGCCACACTGATCAACAACCGGATAGGCAAAGTATTGAATAAACTCCATTAATGAGAAATGGAACATGGCATACGCACGTGCAACCCGAACCCAAAGCGGCTCACTTGTATCAAGATAAGTTACAGTAGAAGCGGCGAGCCCAACCAGACCCAACCCAAGAGACATATTGGCACTAAAACACATAAATATTCCGTAAATTTAAGGTGTGTATAAAAAGTAGCTATAATAACAAAACTTTAAAAACAAATCTTAACCTTTGTAAAACCTATACTAACACTGTAAATCAGCTACTAGATCTCATATTTTATTAAAAAACCTTATTTAAAACAATTGAAATAACAACAACAGGTTAGAATCCATGAATAAAACAAGATATTTACTGGCAGGTACTCTGTTGACAGTGCTTTCAGCGTGTTCTTCACAGCCACCTAAGCCTATATCAAACACTGATTCCACAAAAATTCATTCAACCAGCACTGATGCAGTAGTGACACTAGATAAATCCCTTGCTGCACCTGATTTGACTATAATAAAAAACGGAAAAACATTAAAACTGACTAGAATTATGGAAGGAGGTGCCTGTAAAAATGATCAACAAGGTGCCTTAGGCTTATTTAGACTTTATACAAACCCTGAAGATGTTGAGCGAATCAAACAAAATCAGGGCTCAGCTGTTTTTGCTGATTTTGAATTGCTTATAGAAACATTTTCCATGCTGGCTTTGCAAAAGACGATTGATCAATTTGATTTTCAACCTGATTTATTTGCACTCAGTGAGAGCGATGCTCAAAAAAAACTAGCTGATAAATTCACTCGTATGTTCATTAGTTTAATTGCTGATGATATTGCTGAGTTTGAGATTAAAACAACATTGATGATTGATGTGAGTCCTCTGCCGAATGCTTTGACTATTTATTTAAATGGTTGCGAAACAGCACATGATCATTAATATGATTTAAAGAAAATCTAGCAGGTTTACAAAAAATATGTCAGGATGCAATTGACGGCTAAGCTAAGACGCTAGATTAACACACATGAATTCACATCCGTAACGGTATTTTAGCTCTCCAGCCCTTACCCCTCAGCTTACGAGTTAAATCTAAGAGAGAAGATAATGTCTAAATCAAATTTTATTTTATTTTATTCTTCCTGATTGTTTGCTTTTTAAATGGCTGCGTTAATCTTGATGCCGTTGGAAAGTTTGCTAATGGAGCAACTCAGTTATCTCAGGCATCTGCCAAGTTTTACACTGCTGAACTGGAAACGGACAGAAAATTAGCCGGTTTAACTATTGATCTTGCTGACCCCATTACTTCGGATGAATCACCTTGGCTTAAAGTAACTAAAGGTGAAAAGCTGATAGCTGAATCCCGTAGAAACAAAGCAGCTGTTATGGCACTTGCTGCTTACGCAAACAGCCTAAAAAATATTGCTAATTTCGATAATAATGCAGCGGTTGAAAAATCAGCCAATAAACTCAGCAGTAATCTCAGCAGTCTCAGCAAAGAACTGGATAGTAGTATCGACTTGAATAAATCCGTATTGGCAAAGGCTATTACGCAACTTGCCGGTTTATACACTGATGTTAAAACCAAGGCTATTATCAGAGAAAAAGTGAAGCTGGCACACCCTCATGTTACGACTATTATCAACACTATGGTTAAAGATATTAAACGGCAACAGAGTCGTTTTTCTCATACCCGTTTGATCGCAGATGTTAACAGGGAAACATGGTTTAACGCCTTTAAAAAAGACTATCACTCTGGAACACTATCCGCATCGCAAAAGTCTTTGATTTCTATTGCTGCCGGTCAGTTAGTGGAAGATGAATTAGAAGAAAAATTAGCTGAACTTCCCACCCGTAACTTTTTGCAGCAGCTAGAGAAAACCGCTAGCAGTTGCCTGGCAGCTCATCAAGCTATCAGGGATACTGATTTAAAAGATGATGCCAAAGTACTGGTTGACTTTATTGGTGATGCCCGCAAGCTTGCCACCTCTATCCAGGATATTAATTAACCGGAGTAAAGAATCATGCTGACTACAGAAGAAATCCTTGATCTATTGTCTACATTAATTTTGGATCTTAGTTCAATCCGTGAACAAATGACCGATGCCATTGATCGTGCAGCTATCAACAATCAAATTATGGCCCTGACTAAATTGTGGCGCAAAATTGATGACATCAGGGCATCTGAACCTAGAGATGATCTTGCCGATGCCAAAGCCTCTTTGGAAGGCATTACTCAAGACCTAAAAAAAGAAAAAAAGAAATTAGAAAATGTTGCAAAAGTAATCCATAAGGCAGCCCAGGCAATTGCTATTGCAGAAAAGGTATTTAAATTAGTGGCCTGATAGTCTTTTTACTAGAAGTGTTATTTTTTTCAGAAAGGACAACTGACTTTGTATGTTTGCAACATAAAGCCAATGCCCCATAAATAAACATTCACTTTTTACACCGGATAACACTCAACCACTAGCTAGCAAATTTAATTATCCAATTTATACAATAAATTTAGCTGCCCTATGTCCTGTTTAGAGTTATTTTAATAGGAGAATAACCATGAAATTCTATAAACATTTTTATTTCTACTTATTTTTACCTGTATTCATGTTTCTAACTGGTTGTGCGCCTGACCATATTTATCGCAGTAATTACGATAGCTGCATATTCACTACAGATGAGTCATGTGAAGTACATTCCATTCAGACTCATCACCAGGGAAAGGTCTCAGAATATCAGCTAAATTTTGTTGAAATTGACGATCAAGGGCAAATCCGAGATCGTAAACAAATGCAGGCATTGCTGGATCAAATATATAACACCACCGCTTTTGATAATGTATTGATCTATGTATTTGTCCATGGCTGGCATCACAATGCAGCACCAGGTGACAGTGATATTACTGGCTTTAAAGAAAATCTAAGAAAATTAAGCCTTATTGAATATCAATATAGCCAAGCTACAGACCATAGGCCACGCAAAGTGATTGGGATTTATGTGGGCTGGCGAGGAGAGTCTATCGATTTTCCAGCACTTAGATATACCACCTTTTGGGACAGAAAAAGCACAGCAGAAGATGTAGGTTACCTAGGTATTTCTGAATTACTGTTAAAACTAGAAGAAATCACTAATGTAAAAAATACTCAACCACCAAAGTTTAAAAGTCGTCTAGTTGTCATAGGACATAGTTTTGGAGGTGCGGTCGTTTACAGTGCCACATCACAAATACTGGCCAACCGATTTATAAACAGTAAACCGGGGAAAAACTATGTAGGCACAGTACAAGGGTTTGGTGACCTTGTTGTGTTACTTAACCCTGCTTTTGAGGCAACCCAATTTTCTCCTCTATATGACCTGGCACAATCACGTTGTAGTTATTTAGATTCCAAGCGTCCTCGTTTAGCGATTCTGACATCAGAAACTGATTATGCGACCAAATATGCTTTTTGGGCGGGAAGAATTTTTTCTACGTTACTGGAAACACATAATACAGTTGAGCGAGAAGAATGTAAGGGCAAACGTAAATTGATACTGGATGAAGGTGAAGCTGATCGTAATACAGTAGGCCATTTTAAACCCTTGCTTACACATACCTTAACGCTTGCTGATGCCAACAACGTCAAGCAGAACACTGCGACTGATCAATCGCCAATATTCTGGAATCAACAGCAACAAGAAAAAAGTCAGCAATATGGCCAAACGATTCTGACTCATCTGGAGAAAACAGCAGCACGCAATCCTTACTTAAACATTCAAGTGAGTCAAGAAATCATGGATGGGCATAATGATATTTTTGGCGACAATCTGATGGCATTTATCCGCATGTTGATTGTTTCAACAACTAATGATTAATTAAAAAATCATTACAAAATAGAGCAGTCTTCAGTCCGCTATGGTACTAGGAGGCTGTCCAAGAATAGAAACAGTCGCGAGGGAAAGCTCTTTTGAGTCAGTTTTTTCGTTCACTTGAATTAAATAGTTTATGCGTGTAACGAAAATGAACGCGAAAAATGGCCAAAAGGGATTTTTCCGCAGCAGGTTCTCTATTCTCGGACAACCTCCTAGCATAAAAGGCGGACTAAAGTCCGCCCTACAATTACGAGATTAACTTCAACCCCG
>WTAG01000728.1 GCA_013139755.1 Methylomarinum sp.
ATAATTCGTATCAAGTGAGCAGTAAAAATTTTAATGATGATTTCCAGCAATTGAAGCAGTTTGAATATATTAAGTTCTTATCTGTTAGCGAGCTTTTTGATGGTAGTGAAAATTTATCAGCCGATAGATTACAGGTAAATTTAAAGTTAAATGGGAGTTTAGTTACGCGACATAGACTTTTACCTGATTTTTTTAATTTCTATCCTTTGTCGGGTTTATTTTATTCACTAGAAAGTGCTAATAAAATGTATTTATACCAAATACTGACATCTATATTATTCTATGGAATATGGATTCTGGTGGTTATTATTATGACAATGGTCTTGTTGCACTGTTTTAGTAAGCACTTTAAATTTGTTGTACCTCTGACAGTTATTGTTTCTTTAGGTGGCTTTTTTGTATTATTCTCTAAAACACTTTCTGATGGTCTTTACATGAATTCTGCTATTGGTTTAGTATGTTGTTTAGGTCTATTGACGGGTGCTGTGCTTAGTAAAAATCCTATCTATAAAAAATAACGACTGAAACTTAGCTGCAACTGTTTTTTATTGCCTTGTTTGTTAAAAAATAAGGGTTCTTTTCTTCGTTTTAACGGTACAAATTTAGTTATGAAAGGGTTAAATTCAATTTCGTTAATCAGCTGGTTATTATGGCATTTTATGTCTGTCTTAACAATTGTACTTATTCCCAGTCAATTTTTCTTTGGTGATTCGCTGTGGAATTTGCCAAAAAATCAAATTAATTTTCTGACTGGTCTTTCATTATCATATTTGATCAGCGTATTGCTACTGACAATAGCTATGTATAAATGCAATATTCTTCTTATACGAGATAAGCTTCTTATAGTGTTAGCAGTATTTGGTAGTTACAGTTTTCTATTGTTGATGACAAAAGAGTTTTATTCACGTCCCTATCTTTTATTGGCAGTCGTTTTATCTGCTATATTAATTAGTCTGTCATTTTGGGTTAACAAAACATTTCAAAAAATTATAATAGTTTTTTTTATAGTCTTGTCATCATTAATGCAGTTTTTAGGATCGTCACCCAGTGCATTATTATTTCCTGGGCCTCTTCAATATAGAGTTGATAAAAAAGTTGATACAGATTTGTATTCTATTAAAGTTTCTTTTTTTGAAAAATATTTCTGTTCTCCATTAATAGAAGATAAATGTATTACACCTCGAAATGGAGGAGGTATTTCAGCTTTTGGTAATGATTTTTTGTTAGCAACTGGGGATGGTTTTCTTTATTTGATTACTCTCGATAAAAATAAAAATTCAATTGAAACTAAACTTTTGCCTTATAAAACGCCAATGAATTCTGAAGATTTTAAACAGGCCGGCTATAAAGAAAATTTAGCACTGTTTCGAACAACAGATATTTTAGTGCAAGATAAAGCTGATGGTTTTCGTTTGTTTGCTGCCCATCATTACTACAATACTGTAGATGGCTGTTTTTCTATACGAGTTTCAAGCATTGAGGGGCGTTATAATTCATTTATCAAAGGATTGAATGATTTAAAGTGGCAGACTGTTTATGAAACAGAACCTTGCTTACCATTGATAAGGCCATTTCCTAAAAGTCATAGTGCTCGAATTTTTTCAGGGGATGAGTCTGGTGGACGTTTATTATTGCTTAATGAAAATAGCCTTATGCTGTCAACAGGAGATCATCTTTTTAATGGGTGGGATAAAGCTGAAATGTTGGCACAAGATAAAAACACTTCATATGGTAAAACAATCAATATTGATTTAAATACAGGTGTAGGGAAAGTTTATAGTATGGGACATAGAAACCCGCAAGGACTCTTTGCTGATTCAGAAGGTACTATATGGCTTACTGAACATGGCCCGCGAGGAGGCGATGAGCTTAATTTATTAGATGACGGGGCTAATTATGGCTGGCCATTAGTAACTTATGGCACTGATTACAGAAAACATTTGTGGCCTCTTAACAAAGAGCAAGGGCAACACATAGGTTTTCATCGCCCTATTTATTCATGGGTACCTTCAATTGCAATTTCTAATTTAGTGGGTGTTGAGGGAAAGCTATTTGAATTATGGAAACATGATTTACTTATCGCTTCATATACTAAAACAATTTGGAGAGTTCGTGTCCGTGAAGGGCGAGTTGTCTATGCTGAACCCATTAAAATACGAGGGAAAAATGCTCGGATCCGTGACATTATTGAAGATAAAGATGGTCGAATTATTCTTTGGTTAGATTCTGGCGCAATTGTGGTTTTAGAGCCTGCCTTAAAAAAAGAACTATCAACAGATACAAACATAAAAAATAACAATTCACCCAAAGAATTATTCGTTGCCTACTGTGCTGGATGCCACAGTGTAGAGCAAGGGGGCGATGGAATTGGTCCCAACCTTTTTGATATTGTAAATCGTCAAATAGCGAGTGTTACGGGCTACAACTATTCCGAAGCATTAACCAGGTACACTGGTATTTGGAGTGAAAAAGAATTAGATAGTTTTATTGCTAATCCTCAGTATTTTGCTCATGGTACTTCTATGGACTATGCGGGTATGTCTAAACAGACTGACCGAATAAAAATTATTGATTACTTGAAAACGTTAAATTAGCACTATGTGCCGGAAAATTTTAGCCGCGTTTAATAATGTAACGCATGAATTTTCTCTAT
The DNA here is from genome assembly GCA_013139755.1 of Methylomarinum sp. Next base: position 2,654 of record WTAG01000728.1, read on the forward strand.
CTAAATTATACAACTTTAGCAAATCGCCGAACTTTTACATTCGTAATGGTGAAAAGGGAAAGAAACGATAAGATCTGATTTAGTCTAATGATCTATTTAAAAGGATAGATAAAAGTAACCCAAGACAAAGGCGACCTTTGTTAAATGGCGCATTGGCCAGTGCTTCTATGGTATGTTTAATTGCACTAAATGTAAATCCACTTCTAGCTTCCCATTTAGCATAATCACATAACATACTGGCGTAGGCTGAACGCCAAAATTGTTGTTGTGATTTTTTGTCTAATAACTGCCGGTTTTTTTTCAATACTGCCAGTCCACTTGTTCGCATATTGCTAAGACTTCGACTGACACTGTTTGATCGTTTTAAAATGACAGTTAATGTTTCTGGAATACAGCAATAGTCTGAAATGGCTGAAAAACGTATCCACATATCTGTGTCTTCAAGCCCTGTTAAAGCTTCATCGAAAAAACCGGCTTTTAGTTGTAATTCTTTTCTTGCCAGAACACTTGATGCACTACCAGAAATAGCAGCCGTTTCAGCCATAATAGTATGTAGTGTGGAAATGCTAATAACAGGGCATAACCAATCATTTACAAACGCTCCTTCAGGGGTTTCTACGCGTGTTTGGGTAGAACAAAAACCAAGATTAGGGTTTTGCTGCAACAGCATGACCTGTTTTTCAAGTTTTTTTGGTAACCAGTAATCATCGGCGTCAAGAAAAGCGATATAATCTCCCTTAGCTAATCTTAGACCAGCATTTCTGGCACTGCTCATGCCACCGTTAGACTGTGAAATAATATGAATTCTTGAGTCAGTAAATTGTTTGGCCACTGCTTCAGTTAAATCACTACTGCCATCATTAACAACAATGATTTCAAAGTTTTGGTAGGTTTGACTTAATATGCTGTTAATTGCAGTTTTTAAATATAATTCAGCATTATAAGCAGGGATTATAATGCTGACTAATGAATTATTATCTAGAGATTTTTGTGACATATTAATAGCTACGTAATCAAATATAATTTAGTTTTCTCATCATAGGCTCAATTTTAGGTAGAATTTTTTCTATAGCCTCTGGGTTTTGAGTTTTCCATTTTTCTTTTTTGGGTAGTCCATTAACAATACTTGTAGGGCGTTTGTTTAGTTGAGCACAATGGGACTTTACTTCATCGGAAAATGGTAATTCAAGTTGATCAAAAACATCTTGGAACATTTCTACAGGTTTTTCAAATAAATCTTCATAGCGAATTGTAATCCAGTTTTTCTCAGGGATTAATTCTTTTGCATCCAGAGCCATTTGATTGGCGGTTAACCATTGATGGGCACATACTTCCTCAAGGGAGGCGTTATTATAGTCACGCCAGCTAGGGGGTAGAAAAAAGCTCCAGTCGTTAAATCCTCCATTATCAATTTGTATTCTTGCTGGGATTTCGCCTAAAAATGGCTTTAAACTAAAATGGTTATTATGCAGCCAGCCATCCATAAGTGAGCTGACATTATCTCTACCATCTCGTTGGATAAAGATAAACTTGGCATTTGGGAAGAGAGTGTATAAATATGGAATGCGTAAAATATTAATACAGGTTTTATCCAGTACCTGTCCTTTACCTAAGCGAGAAAAAAAGTAAGCTAATGTTTTGTTACGGTGCTCTGGTGCAGCATCTTTGCTGGTAGCAACCTCTGAATCCCAATTGTTGTCCCAAGGTCCAAATAAACGGTGCCAGAACTGAGGTATTTCATAAGGAAAAGACAATAATTCAGGTGCTTTGCGAATGGTCTCAAACGTGACAGTAGTACCAGCTCGTGAACAACCAATAATGAAGATAGGGTCAGGCATGGATTGCTTACCCAGTAGAAAAACATTTTCTTTAAATTGATATTTCAATTCAATAATGTTTTTCCAGACAATTTCACGGTCAAATAACTTATGAATTTTTGTGATTTTTGACATAGTTTCTAAAGTTTAGTTTTTTTAGCCTTGAAAAAACCATTTATTTCACCCAATGAAGCAGCTGTTCGTACCAAATAAAACCGTCTAGCTGAATTGGTCAGGCTAAAAATAAAATGGAACAGATAAATAATGGTTTTTTTTAATAGATAACGTGGAAATAAAACACCAGAATATGTTTTGGCGGAGTCACTGACTCTAACGACAGAAGATGTTCTTTCAAACGCTTTTTTAACAATATATCTAAGTGTTAAACGTTGGTTGTCTACATAATGAAATTGTAGCATGTCAGGAATATATTGTAGCTCAGCGCCCATTTCATATGCACGAACAACCCACTCATAGTCTTCACCGCCACCTAGGTTATGACCTATCGGCCCTAGCTCAGATGAAAACAGGCCGATTTTTTTGAATAATGTTTTTTTTATAGCCAGATTACCGCCACCGGGGACAGCAATATCCTGGTTGACTAAAATAGCCTGTTCTCCAAGTTCAAAACGGGGAACAGGGAGGGGATAAATACGGTATTTTCCTTGATCATGAACCCATGAGGGTTCTGTTCCATTCCAGTCGGGTATGATTTTTCCGCAGAAAAAATCAGCATGTGGATATTGAAAAAATGCATTATTGATTGCGACAAAATAATTATCATCAATCCTATGATCATCATCGACCATCGCTATGAGATTTGCCTTAAGTTTAGGAATTACAGTATTTAAG
>WTAG01000097.1 GCA_013139755.1 Methylomarinum sp.
GCGTAATTTCTATGGTTAATATGATATGGATTGATTTTATCAATATATAATTGATTGTTTTTGTATTATCAATTGATAAAAGCTATAGATGGAGGTGTTATGAATCTTAGAGATTTAAGTTATTTGGTGGCTGTAGCTGATTTGCGTAGCTTTGTGCAAGCAGCTGAACAATGCTGTATCAGTCAACCGACACTGAGTACGCAAATTAAGAAAATGGAAGAAAGTCTGGGTGTACAGATTTTTGAGCGCAGCAATAAAAAGGTTTTAGCTACGGAATTAGGAGAACAGATTATTGCTTCCGCCAGACGCATCTTGTTGGAAGTTGATCAAATACAGGAATTAGCCAGAAATGCACAGAACCCCTTTGCAGGTAACTTTAGATTGGGGGCAATTCCTACTCTTTCTACTTATGTTTTTCCTGATTTGGTTCCACTCATCAAACAGACATTGCCAAAATTACAACTCATCCTAATTGAAGAAAAAACAGATCAATTGATAATACAGTTGAAACAAGGTCAAATTGATGCGGCTCTACTTGCTTTACCAATAAAGGAAGACTCTCTAGTCAGTGAAAAACTGTTTGATGATAAATTCAAACTGGCTGTGGCTTTAGATAATCCGTTAGCAAAAAAGAAAATGATTAAGCCAAAAGATTTATTACATCAGCAAATATTATTGCTTGATGATGGCCATTGTTTACGAGACCAGGCATTGCAGATTTGTCAATTGCAAGGGGCAGAGGAGCAGCAGGATGTCAGAGCGACTGGATTGGAAACTCTAAGACAAATGGTTCGGGCGGGTACAGGCATTACCTTTATGCCAAAAATTGCAATCAATGAAGTTGAGGCCGGTATTCGTTATATTCCCTTTATTGAGCCGATTCCCAGTCGTAGCATCGGATTAGTCTATAGAAAAACAAGTGTTAGAACAGAGTTAATAACAAAGTTTGTTGAGCTTATTTCCACATCTACAGATCATTAAAAAAATGAGCATATAGGCTCTGTGACCAGAGGTTACTTACTTAATGTCTAACGATAGAGAAAATCAATAATAGTGATATAAACAATCAATTATACAAAAGTATAGTTTTTTCCTAAACTCGACTTCGAGAGCAAGCTAAAAGTTGCTTATTGTTCTACAACAGTTGGGAGTCGGAATTATGAATATAAAAACCTTAACAACAGCGACAGGTACACCAATCGCAGATGATGACAACAGTATCAGTGCTGGAGCGCGCGGGTCACTGACATTTGATAATCACTATACTTTCGAAAAACTAGCGCATTTCAATCGGGAAAGAATTCCTGAGCGCGTTGTGCATGCTAGAGGAAATGGTGCTTATGGCACATTTACGGTTAGCAAATCACTAAGCGATTATACGATTGCCAGTTTTCTACAGGATGTAGGAAAGCAAACAGAAGTTTTTGTTCGTTTTTCTACTGTTGGTGGAGGGCAGGATTCCAGTGATTATGCGCGTGACCCTCGTGGTTTTGCGATCAAGTTTTATACCGAACAAGGCAATTATGATCTTGTTGGCAACAATACACCCGTTTTCTTCTTACGTGACCCTATTAAATTCCCAGATTTTGTCCATTCGCAGAAAAAAAATCCGAGAACTAATTTGCCTGATCCAGCGTCAATGTTTGAATTCTGGGCAAGTCACCCTCAATCGCTACATCAAATGACCATATTGATGTCGGACAGAGGCATTCCCGCCACGCTTCGACATATGCATGGTTTTGGTTCTCATACTTTTAGTTTCTGGAATGATAAGGGTGAACGTTTCTGGATGAAATGGCATTTTAAAACAAACCAGGGTATAAAGTGTTTGACCAATGAAGACGCCGCGCAAGCATCGCCTTTTGGTGCGCAACAAGATTTGGTTGAAGCGATTGATCAGGGTGATTTTCCAAGCTGGACAGCCAAAATACAGATCATGACTGAGGAAGAAGCAAAGAATTATCGCATTAATCCTTTTGACTTAACTAAAATCTGGCCACATACTGATTTTCCTTTGATCGAAGTGGGTCAATTAGAATTAAACCGCAATGTTGAAAATTATTTTGCCGAGACCGAACAAGCCTGTTTTGCTCCCAGTAATTTAGTTCCTGGCATAGGTGCTTCGCCGGATAAAATGTTGCAAGGTCGGTTATTAGCGTATCAGGATGCACATCGTTATCGTGTGGGTGTTAATGCCAATCAGCTACCTGTGAATGCGGCAAAATGTCCAGTCAATCACTATCAAAGAGACGGCACAATGGCTGGCTGTCCTGTACACGGCCAAAGCAATATTCAAAGTTCAGCGGTTAATTATTATCCAAATGATCAGATTAATAAAGGCGCACCAGTGCCTCAGTCGTCGGTTGAAGAGCCGCCAATGCCTGTACTTGAAAATGCATGGGTTAAACGGCATGGTCTATCTGATGATGAGGATCACTATAGCCAGGCTGGTGATTTATTCCGCCTTATGAATGAATCACAAAAACAACAGTTAACCACGACGATTGCGGATGGCTTAGTGCAGGCAACAAAATCAGTTCAACAACGAATGCTTGAACAATTTGGAAAAGCCGATGTTGATTATGCTGGTCGCATAGATTCTATAATGAGTAGCTTAAGACAAAAAGCATAATAATCGCATGCATCACGGGCTGTAATGCGTCACGCATTTTGCAAAAAGCCGTAAAATACGAGTCACATAGGGTAGCTCGTGATGCGGGCGTTATTCTATGTAAAAGTAATTCATCGACTGGCTGGTTAGGGTCGATGGACTAAACCGCTCACGCGGTAACTCACTAACTGAATTCAACTTGCACTAGAAAACCCAACAGCATCATCAAAAATATTAAGAGTCTTAGTTTGTCTAATTGAGTCACGGAATAACTTATTCCTCACTCATAAAGGAGAAGACTAATGATTTCCACTAGCGCATCCACACCCAACAGTCCTTTACGTCAACGTATGATCGAAGATATGACGTTGCGTAAATTAGCACCCAAAACTCAATCAGGTTACATTCGAGTTATCAAAAACCTTGCTCATTTTCTTGGGCATTCGCCTACATCTGCAACGTCTGAAGAACTACGAAATTATCAGATACACCTGACCAATAATGGGACTTCTCGAATATCATTAAATGCAACCGTGACTGCACTCAGGTTTCTGTACACCGTCACGCTAGGTCGCCA
>WTAG01000577.1 GCA_013139755.1 Methylomarinum sp.
TTTTCATCACCGAAGAGTTATCCCTTGTTCAGAATGTAAAAAACACATGATATTATGTTATAACATAACATTTATCAAGTATTTCCCTCCCTAAATACTAGATTCTTTATATTTACCGCAAAATATTATTTTTTCACTAGTTTTGATGCTACACTTTTTAACTAGTTTTTGATGCACCACTGAAAAAATCAATTTGGATGAACTCAATGCAACTAACCATTACAGCTTTAGGCAATAAATCAACTCGGTTCATCACCGAAATTCTATCAGCCATTTCAAGTTGTAAATGCACCGTACTTGAACTTAGATCCTCAAATCTTGCACATACCACTGCCAGCTATCTTTTGGTCGATGGCAACTGGAACCATATTGCAAAACTTGAATCACTTCTTGATAGCCTACAAAAACAGCTTGAAATTCAAGTCAACACAGCAAGACCCGAATCCAATTCAAAAAAAGTAGATGGCATTCCTTATACTATAGAAGCTATTTCTTTAGATCACCTCAATGTAGTGGAAGACATTATTGCCTTTCTGTTTGAGCGAAATATCTGTATAGAAGAAATCAACGCCAGTAATTATCAGACACCTTATACCCAAAACCCCATATTTTCGACTAAAATAACCTTACTTATTCCTGCCGAAGTGCGACTACTTTTATTTAGAGAAGAATTCCTGGATTTCTGTGACAATTTAAATATAGACGCAATGATTGAACCCACAAGACGATAATATGACAACTATAAGCTTAGGTAATCCCGTTCCTGATTTTGAAGCCGACTCAACAGCAGACAGCCCTTTCAAGCTATCTTCTTACAGTGGAAAAAAAATCATTATTTACTTTTATCCTCGAGACAATACGCCCGGCTGCACCCAAGAAGGAAAAAATTTTAGAGACCATATTGAACAGTTTAACGCGCTTAATACCGTTATCTTCGGTGTATCCAGAGACAGCGTTAAAGTTCATCAGGGATTCAAAGAAAAACAAGCATTTCCTTTTGAACTACTATCAGATAAAGAAGAAAAACTCTGCCAGTTGTTCGATGTCATCAAAATGAAAAACATGTATGGAAAACAAGTCAGAGGCATAGAACGCAGTACATTTTTAATTGATGAGAAAGGCATTTTGATTCATGAATGGCGTAAAGTTAAAGTAAAAGTTCATATTCAGGAAGTACTAGAAAAACTCAATGAACTTGCCTAATAACAGGTTCTAACACATCATTTACAGCAAGAGGACGCGCCATGAATATTCAATCATCAGGCAATAAAAAGCTTTTTGTTTTAGATACCAACATATTGATGCATGATCCATCGTCCATCTTCCGCTTTCAAGAACACAATATTTTTATCCCCATGATTGTGCTGGAAGAACTGGATCATGCTAAAAAAGGCTTATCCGATGTCGCTCGCAATGTGCGCCAAGTCAGCCGCTTTCTTGATGAATTAATCCAAGGTGCTGACCAAAGCACCATCAACGAAGGCCTGCCTCTATCACGCATCGAACATGGTCCAAATAAAGATACCGCCTCTCATGGTCGTCTGTACTTCCAAACCAGTCAACTCTCTTCATTATTGCCTGCTAGCATGCCGGGCAATATTGCCGACAACTCAATCCTGAATATTGTTTTAGCACTATCCAAAAAACATCCTGATGTTAATATCATATTGGTATCCAAAGACATTAACATGCGCATTAAAGCCGCTGCATTAGAGCTTAATGCAGAGGATTATCATAACGACCAAACACTTGATGATATAGACCTGCTATATAGTGGTGCGAGCGCTTTAGAGAATGATTTCTGGGAAATCCATGGCAGCAAAATGGAATCATGGCAAGAAGAAGACCGTACTTATTACAAAATAATAGATCCGCTGGTTAGCAACTGGTACCCCAATCAATACCTTTATATCGAAGACAATTCAAACTTTGAAGCCATCGTCAGATCTTGCGACGGGGAAACAGCCACACTAGAACTGGCTAAAAACTACCGTCAAAAACATAATAATACCTGGGGAATTACTGCAAAAAACAGGGAACAAAATTTTGCATTTAACGTACTACTCGACCCAGAAATAGATTTTGTCACTCTACTGGGTACAGCAGGCACAGGAAAAACTTTGTTAGCACTTGCCGCTGGTTTAACCATGACCATGGAACACAAATCCTACCAAGAAATCATCATGACACGGGAAACAGTCCCTGTAGGTGAAGACATTGGTTTCTTACCAGGTACAGAAGAAGAAAAGATGGCACCGTGGATGGGGGCTTTAATTGATAACTTAGAGCTACTGGGTAGTCGCTCAGGGACTAACGAGTGGGAGCAAGGGGCTTCTCACAATATATTAATGAACCGTGTAAAAATAAGGTCTTTAAATTTTATGCGAGGCCGCACATTGTTAAACCGTTTCCTTATTATTGATGAGGCACAGAATCTTACGGCAAAACAAATGAAAACACTCATCACTCGCGCTGGACCAGGCACAAAAATCATTTGTATAGGCAACCTGTCTCAAATTGACACACCTTATTTAACTGCCACCACATCAGGCTTAACCTATGTTGTTGACCGCTTTAAAAC
>WTAG01000624.1 GCA_013139755.1 Methylomarinum sp.
CTGAATTTAAAATTATTGTCTCTGGCTTATCAGGAAAAGCGGCTGATACTATTGTAACTAAACAAGTCGATGGTGATTTGAGTGAATTTATGTTGCAGCCATATAGTGTTGGAGAGGAAGTGAAAAATAAAGTCAGCCAATTGTATAAAGAATTAGTGGGTGAATAGTTTGAATTGGCGAAAACCTTTATTTTATATATTGCCTCCCTTGCTGGCATTAGCCACAGTACTACTGGTTAATTTTAAAACTGACCTCTCCGCCTTTATGATTGCTGGCGATAATGCCGAAGAAATTTTGCTGGCAAGTGAAATGCAATCTGGTACTTTGTCACGACGATATTTATTATCTATAGCTGCAGTTGATGAACCTGAGGTTGCCAGTCGTTTTGTACGCAGATTACAAAAGCAACTCAAAGCCATTGATGGTGTGGTTGACGTCTGGTCACCCGGACAACAAAGCAAGATAACAGAAACCATTCAGCAGTTATATGGGGGCTATGGCGGAGCATTTTATAGCTTAGACCCCGATCAGTATTTAGCTGATGTTTTTTCTATACAGGGACTAGAACAAAAAGCCTCGGTATTGAAGCAAATGTTGCTGTCTCCTCAGGCCCCTATGCTTAAGAAGCTTGCCTTGCAAGATCCTTTGTTATTGAGTTTAAGTGGCTTTCGCTCACTGGGCGAACAAATGCAGCAGTCAACTGTTAAGGATAGACGTTATCGCAGTTTGGTATTAGAAACCTCAATGGCTGGGCTTGCACCCGCCCAGGGTCGCATTCAAACAGCGATTCATGACGTTTTTAAATTAGTCAATCAATCCTCAAGCTACCAACTAGAAATGACGGGAGTGCCTGTATTTGCGGTCGCTACACAAACACTGATTCAAGGTGATATCACTAAAGTCAGTATTTTCTCTTCTATTGCTTTGATGCTGTTATTTCTGCTGATTTTTCGTTCATTTGCAGTGTTATTTCAGGTGTTTTCTTTATTAGCGATTGTTATTTTAGGATCAATCCTAAGCACACAGTTATTCTTTGGCTACGTTCATGGAATGACAGTAGCGATTGGTTCCACTCTGGTTGGGATTTGTATTGATTACCCCATTCATGCCGTTGCCCATGCTCAATCTGTAAATCCACAGCAAAGAACCGCTGTTATTGCCAAAATCTGGCCAAGCATGCTGCTGGGAGGAATGACCACCATGATTGGTTATGTTGCTCTCGGTTTATCAGGCTATCCTGGTTTTCAACAAGTAGCTGTTTATGCGGCAACAGGTATTTTAGTCAGCTTGCTTTTAACTCGATTTGTTTTTCCTGGATTGATGACAAGCAATAAGAGTCATGCTTTAAATGTACCAATTGTTACTAGCTGGGCACTATTTTGTCAGCGCTTTAGACCTTGGCTAATCAGTGGTTTATTCATTTTGTTAGGCGTAGGGTTTTTTAGTTTAAATACCTTGCACTGGATGAAAGACATGCAAGAATTAACCCCGGAACTGGATTATCTTAAACAGAAAGATAAGCAAATTAGAGCACGAATTACCAGTATAGAACCCGGGCGATTTGTATTAATAACGGGTAAAAATATAGAAGCGGCTCTACAAAAATTAGAACAGGTTTACCCCGTTCTGGATCAATTAAAACAAACAGGTGAATTAGCAGATTATTTTGGCTTATGCCCCTGGTTGCTTTCAGAAAAAAAACAGAAACAAAATCAATTGGCATTAACTGAATTTCTAACCACAGATAATATTGAACGATGGCAGCAAGCTTTGACACAGCAGGGCTTATCGGTTAAACGTCTAGGCAAGCTAAACTATCAAACAACAAAAGCATTAACCTATCAGCAAGTGATGGATACAGCGGTCAGCAAACTTATTGATAGTCGAGTGATTGTGGGTGAGCAGCAAACAATCATTATGATTTGGCTTTCAGATCATCAACCAGAAGCATTACAGTTAGCGCTTAACAAAATTGAAAATGCCCAGTACTTTAGTCAGCGAGATATGCTGAATAATATGACCCAAGATTATACAGAACGCGCGAAAAAATTATTAATCTTAGGTTTATCTCTTATTATTCTGCTGTTGCTATTTCGATATAAAAGTTTATTTAAAACCATACAAACACTTTTTCCAGCAGTATTAGCCGCTTTCTTAATCTTAATGTTGTGGTCTTATACAGGTGAGGCTATCAGTTTTTTACATTTAGTTGGGTTTCTACTGGTGATTGCTATCTGTGTTGATTATGGCATTTTCTATCAGGAAAATCGTGGCGGCGATATTAACTTGACCTATCAGGCGATGGCCGCTTCAATGTTAACGAGTGCCTTGGCTTTTGGAAGTTTAATCACCGCAGAAAGTACCTCATTAAGAATTTTAGCGGGTGTTGTTGCAATAGGCGTTATCTTGGGATTCGCATTGTGCCCGATCATCATCAAAACAGGGAATGGCAATACAAAATGAAACTTTTGTTTATTAAAACCATTTTATTTAGTTTGTTAGTGCCTGGGGTTGTTGCAGTATTAGGGCCGTGGTTAATTATTGATGACATCATATTAGAAAGTGTGCCTTCAGCTCTGCTTGCATTATTATTGATGGCTGTCGGTTCTGCTATTTATATCTGGTGTGTTTGGGATTTTATTAGCTTTGGCAAAGGCACGCCCGCCCCAATTGATGCCCCCAAATATCTAGTCATTAGAGGTTTGTACCAGTACACCCGAAACCCAATGTATCTCGGTGTTTTATGTTTTATTTTTGGCTGGGTATTGCTATATACCGAACAAGCCCTGTTGATTTATTGCGTATGCGTGGCAAGCACTTTGCACTTGTTAGTCATTTTTTATGAAGAACCCATATTAAGGAAGCAATTTGGTTCAGAATATATAGCATATAGCGCCACAGTCAATAGATGGCTGCCTAATCGGATATTAACACCTAAAAATCATATGTAAACTAATGACAAATATTCCAACTCAGTGTGATGTATTGGTGATTGGCGGAGGCCCGGCTGGAAGTAGTGCGGCTATTCATCTAGCACAGAGCGGTATAGATGTTGTGTTGCTTGAACGAGTCAGTTTTCCTCGTAATCAGGTGGGGGAGAGTCTTATCCCTCACTTCTGGAAATTCACCGATATGATGGGCGTATCAGAAAAAATTCAACAACAAGGTTTTGTTGCCAAGGCGGGGGGAGTGACCGTCTGGAATAATCATGTTCATCAAATAAAGTTTTCTGATTTTGGCTATACCCGACCAGGTTTACATGTAGAACGTGACATTTTTGATCATATTCTACTCAATCATGCCCAAAGTTGTGATGCTAAGGTTTTTAATCAGGTCGTTGTAAAAAATATTGATTTTAGTGATTCATCAGCACCTGATGTTTTTTATACTGATAAACGAGAGCTAAGCCAAGCTGATGGCTCAATTAAATGTCAATATGTGATTGATGCTAGTGGGCATAGCACCTGTCTGGCAAATCAGTTTAAAGTCCGACAAACGATCAGTTCAAAAATGAACTTTTTATCTATCTGGGGTTATTTTAAAAATTCTAATTTTGTAGGCGCTGATCGTCAGAGTCATCCTTTTAGCGCCTTGGGTCAAATAAAACCCGTTACTTTTGTGGTGTCATATGAAGGCGGCTGGATTTGGCATATCGTATTACGAGAAAAAACCAGTGTAGGTCTGATTATTCCAACAGAACGCACGAAAGGGATGGGGCGATTACAACGAGCAGCCTTTTTTCATCAGTGTTGTAAAAATGCACCACATTTAAGCACTTTATTAGAGTCAGCACAGTTTATAGAGGGATCGCTACAATTTAGGCCCGATTACTCTTATTATTCAACTAATATTTGTGGTGAAAATTATTACTGTATTGGTGATGCAGCCGCTTTTGTAGACCCTATCTTTTCTCACGGTGTGCAAAATGCTTTTTATAATGCAGCGGTTACCAGTCTGGCAATTAAAGAATCATTAAAAAATAATAAAAATCGACTTCGTTACAGTCAATTATGTGAAACGCGTATGCAACAGTTTTATGGTTTCTCCAGAGCCTTATCTTTAGGTGATTTTGGCAATAACGGTGTTAATCCAACCTTGGTTAAAAATCTGATGAGATCATTACCCGCATTAGAACTGGAATTAATTCTAGTCGCTTCAGAAATGACCAATCGATCAGATAATTTCCGGCAATTGCTTAAACAAGCAGGCATATTAAGTGAATTTGAAGATAATTTCTCTGGACTATCAAGCTCTAAAAACCAGGGATTAGCATTTTAAAGATCTAGCATGATAACTAAGCGGTATAAACCTCAACTAAATTTTGCATACTATTTCCCGATTACCCACAATCCTCAGCCAGGTAGTAACGAACAGTACTGGAATGAGTTCCAGAGCAACTATTAATGTAGGATCGTCCGCCCTCGACGCGATATAAAACAGATGCTTTTCTCTAGATGGGCACACTTCGTTTTGCCCATCCTACAGTATCTCAACCATTTGATTATATGATATAAAAGAGGCTGAATAGTTACATAATGTTCTACCTGCTTCCGCAGCGGTTACAGATTGCTGGCAAATTTTAATAACGCTTGTGAGCAGTTTCTGTTCTAATAAAACAATGGGTTGACCTATATATTTATCTACATCTATTTCAAGGGCTGTATCAGTTGTCTGATGCCAGTTTTTCCTAAGGCATTCAATCTCATCTTTAACCACCTGGCTATTGATTCGACCGCTATCAGCCAATGTACTTACACGGGTGATACTGGCATTCAGGTCGCGAAAATTGATTAGCTATTGATATTTATTAAGTCTGCTGGCGAGCGGACTGCCAGTCCCGGTTTATTCAAAACATGGGTATAAATCATAGTTGTGGAAACATCAGAATGGCCTAACAATTCTTGTACTGTTCGAATGTCATAACCATTTTCTAACAAATGCGTAGCAAAAGAATGTCGT
>WTAG01000711.1 GCA_013139755.1 Methylomarinum sp.
AAAGTGCCTCGGATGATTTGTTCTTCACCTGGCCAACTGGCTTTGTGTACAACCAGTATCGGTGCATCTTCAGCCCAGCCTGCCGCAAGTAGCGCGGATTCTATTTTTTTAAGTAGAGTGATAGAAAGGTATAAGCAGAGTGTACAGTGATGTGAGGCTAATTCTTCTAAAGACTCACCTTCTGGCATGGGAGTGCGACCTTCAACGCGAGAGAAAATCACGGTTTGTGTGACTTCAGGTAAGGAAAGTGTTTCCGCAGCAGCAGCAGCCGAAGCCATTGCCGATGTGACGCCTGGTACCACAGCCACCTCAATACCCGCTGCATCTAAAGGTTGGATCATTTCGATTAAAGCACCGTATAAACCGGGGTCACCAGTTTGTAATCGCAATACATTGGCATTGTCTTTTGCTTTGTTAATCAGCCAATCGCAAATTTGTTCTAGTGTCATGCCTTTGGAATCTTGAATATCACAAGATTCTTTCGCCCAAGTCATTGCCGCTTCGGAAACTAATGAGCCCGCATATAAAATGGCATCGGCTTCACTAATCAGGCGTTGGGCTTTCAGGGTTAATAATTCAGGGTCACCTGGTCCTGCCCCTACAAACCAAACTTTTGGCATCTAACTATCCTAAAAAAAATAAACTTTATATCATAAATTGCCTTTGATAAGTACTGTAGAAATAGTGTGTTTATTGCGTATCCCCCACATTTGTAGCATAAGCATCAGATATTAACTGATGAATATTACTGCCTGTTAAAGTGTTTAAAAATGCAATTAGCTGATTGATTTCTTGGTCAGTTAAGTTCAAAGGCTTAATTAAATTATCTAGGTTCTTGTTATTGATACCGCCTTGATTATAAAAACGGATGACTTGTTCCAAGGTCGCTAATGAACCGTTATGCATATAGGGTGCAGTTAAATTGATATTGCGTAACGATGGGGTTTTATATTTCCAGCGATCATCTGGGTTTTGGGTGACTTCATAACGACCTAAATCACTGATTTTCTTTTCACTGACGCTATTAATGACTTTATTATCAACTTCTACAAAAATCCCAGGTGCTAGTTGAACCTTACTCGTACGGGCAGGTATTCCCATGGCATTTTGATAGCCTATACCAGTATTATGGAATTGATTGTCTGTGAATAAAGCATGGTTTTTTGAGAGAGTATGACAACCACTGCATTGCGCTTTGCCGACAAATAATTGATAGCCTTGTTGCGCTGACTGGCTGATGGCATTTTTCTGTTGTTTAAAATACCAGCGATCAAAATGTGAGTTGGCAGAATTTAATGTGCGTTCATAACTGGCAATTGCCTGCCCGATGGTTTCCATTCCCGCAGGGCGATTAAATGCTATTTCAAATAAACCTTGGTACTCGGGCAAGTGTTTAATTTTATCTATGACGTAACCAATGGATGGATTAGCCATTTCATTGTGAGCCAGCAGGGGAGCCCATACCTGCTGCTCTAATGTGTTTTCTCTGCCATCATGAAATAATGATCGATAATAGCCGACATTATACAAAGTAGGTGAATTGCGTCTGACGGTACGCCCTTCAATACCCACGGCGGTTGCCATTTCATTACTGCTAAAACCTTGTTCCGGTATGTGGCACATGGCACAGGAAAAAGTATTGTTAATTGATAGACGGCGATCATAAAACAGTTTTTTACCCAGTTTTATTTTTGCATCAGTAACCGGGTTGTTATTAGGTACAGGAACGGCTGGTAAACCTAATGGCGGTTTTTTTACTGTTTGAATAAGGTTTGTCGTTAGACCGGTTCGATCTGTTAATGCAATAGAGTGGGTTTGATAATCTTTCTGCGCATAAGCCGATTTATTATCCCCCGCTTGATAGCGTGATGTGTTCTCAGGTTGTTTCGTTGCAGTTTCTTTTGATAACTGGATATTGGGAGTGAGTAGTGTCTTAATATCATTAATCAAAGTATCAGCGTGTAAAAAAGACACACTGTAAATATTGCGTAGTTGTTTGTTTTTATCAATCAGGTAAACACGCAGGATGTGTGAAAAAGTACCTGTGTTGCGACCTTGTTCATCATATATCTTTTGAATGTTTTGTTTGTAGTGTTGCAATATGGGGTGTAAATGTTGTTCTGATCGAGTGGTTAAAAACTGCCAATCCAGTGTTGAATCCTGCAACCCTTCAGCATAATGCTTCATTGCTTCCGGGGTATCGTGTTCAGGATTGAAGCTCAAGGTTAATAAACGTAATTGCTTGGCCAATTCGGGTTCTTTTTTTAGCCGTCTTTTAATTTTGTGAAATACAGCTGTGGCCAGAGGACAGCCGTTGATATCACTACAGGTAGAGTAAATAAAACTGAGTAACACAATTTTATCACCCATCAGCTGGTGTAATTGAATGTCGATGTTTTCTGTATTAACAACCTGGCCATTAGCGGCCTGACCCAGAGGCGGTAATTGGTAACTGCCCGGTTTTGGCGCGGTAAAGGTTAATGGACTATAGCCAGGCGCTAAAATTTGGGATGAACTGTCGGCATATACCTGCTGATTGATTAGGGTAATTAATATTGCCAGCAATGGATAGGCTAGTTTGAGTATATGCATTAGTCTTTTTGGCACTAAGTTAATAGGTAGCCTGGATGGAGCGTTAGCGGAATCCGGGGGGGCAATCATATTTCCCCGGATTCCGCTAACGCTCCATCCAGGCTACTACCTGATGTATGAAGCACACCCTATAAGGTATCTATTTTTGATTTTTAGCCATTAAACTCAAGGGTGCCGATTTATTGGCATAAAGAGAATATGCACCAAAACGCATTTGATGTGCTCTGCCTAATTTTAGTTTGATAAAGTCAATAGAAAACTGTTCGCTGAGTTTTTTACCATCCCAATGGTAAAGCTTAAAATATTGTTCATTATCATCCGCTTTTTTATCCCAATTAGCTAACAGAGACGAGGTGTAATACAAGCGTTTTCCATCCCAGCTTGAAGAAACCATGTTGACCTGAGTGCCAATTTTTTGTTCAAAAACCTGCGTTGGTTTAAATGGATCAGATATATCAAACGCTCGAGTTTTACCATCCATAAAGGTATTGACCCAAAGCAGCTGGTCATCACTTTGTATGGAAATATCAACGGGTAGAGGGATTTTGCTGGGATCACCTATGTCAGCAACTGCTTTAGTTTGCCATTCACCTTGTTTGTCTTGATAAATTAACCAGATTTTTGAAGTTAATGCGGTGGTGGTAAAGCAATAGTTACGATTTGGGTCCCATGCGCAGCGTATTTCCAGTGGGGCGCCAGGTACATCAAATACTTTTTTGGGTTGGCGGGCATGTAAATCCCATTGCACAACCGTATTGCCAAAATGTTTCATTGCTTCAGCATCTTTTAACATTTTGCCAAAATCCATCATATAGTTGTTCCAGCCAGTAAATGACGAGGTGAACATGGCATTACGTCTCGGTAGAACCCGTACATCATAACCATAGCCATCAGCGTACAAACCAGTTTTTATTGCGCCTTGCAGGTTGCTGTCAGTAGGTGTCCAGTGAGTGGTGATGTAGTCGCCTTCATTAGTATATTCAACCAGTGCGGTTCGTCCACCGTGATCTTTGTTATTTGATAAGCCGGTGATCATCATCCGACCGGGCAGCGCGTAGGTGGTATGCGGACCCACGATGCCGCCACTTTTGGCAACAAAATCAGTAATGGTTTTTACTAATACGGGTTTAGCCGGATTACTGTGGACGTCAAAGATAAAAATTTTGTTGGTATCCAGTCCGCCAGCCCAGAGAAATTTTCTGTCATCGGTAAAGCCTGAGTGATGAGCCTCATTTCTTCCGCCCACAGAAATACTGTTAATGACTTTTCCATAAGTCGCTGAGCCTGGCTTAACATCAACCGTGACTAATTTGTCTTGTTCATCTCCCAGACCTTGCATGCCTAAAGTCCAGACATAGACAAAATCTTCCTGCCCGGTGATTTTAGCCATGTAAGGTGATTGGCAGGTTTCGTCTGCATGCGTTGGAGTGGAAATTAATAGGATGGAAGCGGTAAAAGCACAGGCTTTCAGAAATTGTTGCCATGGATGGGGGGATTTTACAGGCTGACTGATCATGGTTCTTCCTCGGTTGGGTGTTTTTAGTTATCGATAATGGTAATGAGTGGCTGGTTATACTCCAGTCGTTGGGTCAATGATGGTTTTGATTTCGGCAATGGAATTTGCTGGAAAGTTTCCTAATTCTGCATGTTGACGAATTGTGTTCTCATCCGGCGCAATATAAATGCAGTATATTTTGTTATCGGTAACAAAGCTTTCCAGCCATTGTATTTGTGGACCCATTTCTTTCAAAATGCAACAGGACTTTTGTGATATTTGTTGAAGATCCTCCGCCGTTAGTTTGCCAGCGTTGGGAATTTTTCTCTCAATGATATATTTAGGCATATTATTGCTCTCGCTTTTATGTGACCGGTCGTCTTGTTTTCGGTCGTTAAGAATAGTTAATCAGCATATACTTTGAAACTATCACTAGGAAGTGTATGTCAGGCGAGGTTAAAGCCTCACTTCCAAGTTGTCGAAGTTATTTAATGCATATTCCTTAGGCTTTAAAATAATCGTCCAGTAATGTTTGGTAAAACTCCTGTAAAGGCTGTACTGATTGTTCAATTTTCATGCGTAATAGTGCGCCCTGCCAGTTGTTCAGTAGTAAGTCAGCCATGCTTTTTGCTGAGCGGTCTTGGCGTACCGTGCCTTCTTGCTGGGCGCGCGCTAAAGCTGTCTGTTGCAGATCACTGTAACGTTCGACAGCTGTAATTAATGAGCGTCTGCATATTTCGCTGGTATCACCTATTTCCCCCATCAGATTACCTAACAGGCAGCCGCCTTTAAAGTCTGATTGTTCAACTTCAGCAATCAGCTCGGTATAGTAGCGTTTTAAAGCCGTTAAACCATCTAGCTGTGGGTTTTGCAGGTGATTAGTTAAGCGCTGGATAAAAGGATCTATATAGTGAGTAATCACTTCTGCACAATATTCTTCTTTACTGCCAAAATAGTTATAAAAAGAGCCTTTTGGAATGTTAACCGTTTGCAGAATTTCTTTAAGGCCAGTGCCGTGGTATCCCTGTTCGGTGAGCATTAATACACCTTGATTCAGTAGCTTTTTTCGTTTTAAATCTTTGTTTGTAGGTTCTGACATGGCTTTAATATATGACCGGTCGTCTTAATTGTCAATGTAAAATTTATGTTTTCCTGATTACCCATAACGCTCCGCCACATTAAAAGCATCGACTACATACCTCGTCCTGCGTGCTCTTAGCAGGAATCTATAGTATTCAGGATGGATTCCCGAAAAAAGACCTCGGGAATGACGGAGTGGGTAATGAGAATGGCTGAAACTTATGGGTAATTAGGTATGATTTTGTATCTGTGATCTTGGGTGACTTCTCATTCTGTGCATATTCACACAAGGCCCAAAGAAGAGCTACTGTTTTCTCTTCTTTGTGTCTTAGTGGCTTTGTGTGATTTTTTTTCTTTTTATGCCTGTAGAATATGAGAGCTTACGAAATTTGATTTTAACGTGTTGTTTTTAAAGTGAAGGTAACCGGTCCATCATTGGTGAGTGATACTTTCATATCAGCACCAAACTGACCAAATTCGGTTGCTGGGTAGGTGATTGAGGCGAGATCACAAAAATGCTGGAATAAAATACGCCCTTTTTCGGGTGTTGCCGCGGTAGAAAAGCTCGGGCGATTACCACTTTGTGTGTTTGCCGCTAAAGTAAATTGTGGAATAAGCAATAAGCCACCCTCAATATCACGCAGGCTTAAGTTCATTTTGTCGTTTTCATCAGCAAAAATACGATAATTAAGTATGCGTTCTAATAAACGTTTAGCTTCTTTCTCAGTGTCTTCTTTTTCTATTGCAACCAAGGCCATAATGCCCTGATCAATTTTTCCTAGGGTGATATTGTCTACAACAACTTGGGCTTCGGTAACACGTTGAATAATTGTAAGCATAGAGAGTGGTATTTATGGGTGAGCGGAGTAAGATGAATAATTATCGTCGGCTAATTTAACATTGATTATGAATTTTTTGTTATCCCTT
>WTAG01000504.1 GCA_013139755.1 Methylomarinum sp.
ACCAAACCACCAATCCCACCAAAGAATACTTTAGGGTTTGATTCTTTTAATTCCATTACCTTAGAAATTATATTATTTACAGTATTTGATGATTCTTCTACTGCTTGACTAGTTGATTCTTCTACTGCTTTACTATTTGATTCTTCAGACTCATTAACTGAATCGACAGACTCATTAGAATTTTCGTCATTACTCATTCTTTTTTCCTCTCATAAAAAGATTTTTTAAAACGCATAAACAAACTGTTTTTAAGCGCTACCACACATTTAAAACAACTCAAACCAAGCTCATTCACCATCATTAGCAAAAGTATTTTGGTATACGTTTCTTCATTATTATAATTTGAACAGCTAAAGGTATCATGCTGAGAAAACTTTTCAAGTCATGATTAGCTAAACCACCTTATTTTTTCACACCCCTATGCTAAAAAACAACCTAAAACTCATTAAACATTGTTAATATTCCATCCTTTATGAGCAGTCGCACTCCACAAAACCACTACCGTTAATTTTAAATGGGCTCTAAATAAAGTCATAGCCTTGCTTCTTAACCTGCTGAGATAATTGTTGTTCTTCAATGCGGCGGCATTCAAACTGCCAATAGCCTAACCCTATATTTTTTCTCTCACCTAAAACAACAGGAAAATCCTCAGTATTCATAAACATCCTCATTACATCACCATCTTTGTGCATGAAAGACTCTAGAATGATAAAACTTTTTTCGCCCGATTCATTTTTTACGCCATATAGCAGTGCTTTATGCTGCTCACTATCTGAATTATCCGCAATATTTTTATAAGTCACCGCATACGATATTGCCGTTAAAGCGGCTAGTTCAAATACTATCAGCCCATCCTGCTTTGGCATCGTTATTTTTTTAACAATACCTAAGGCACGCTTACTCTTTGGCTCCTTAGTTTGTCTAAAACTAACCAGACTACCAATTGACAATACACCTTCATTGCCAAATTTACATGATAACTCTCTATCCGAAAAAGACTCAGCCAAAACTTCAACATTCATATCACTGGTAGGCTCTGTCATGCCTTGCAATGAATGAGTGGCCTCCAGCCCTACAGCAATATAACGATCCAGACGGTCTGCAAAAAAGGGAGTTCCTTGTAACTCAAAACCTTTCCAGCATTGCAACATATATTCAAACAGACCCAATGGGATTTTTTCCGACACATTATTAAAAGAGCTCATTGAGCTAAATCTTGCCTCATCTTGACTGCTAAATTTATCTTTTTTCTCAAGCGCCTTATATAATTTAACTAGATTAAGATACCTGACTGATGAATCTACTTGCCCTCCATCATGATCAAAATAAGGGTGAGTATCCTCATCCATCAAAATAATGCACTGCACATCCTGATGACTAACAGGTTTTTTTTCTATACCTACATACTGACTAATTTTTCCGATAAAATGGTAGGCATCCTGAATTTCTTTTTGCATCAAACCAGAAGGATCAGCAAGACTTAATAACATCACTTGCTTATAACTGTCTTCAATTGTACTGACTTTACCTGATAAACTGGTCTGATCAGGGACTTTAGCCGTTTCCTTTTTAATTTTTACACTCAACTTATAAAGAGAGTGCAAATCAATCCATACCCAATCGGGTACAGACAAAAACATCATATATTGAGTTACAACAATACCACTCAAGCCTTTAATGGTTCGTTGAATCGCTAAGACTGCACTCTTCCCTTGAAACCAGCCTATATCACGTCGAGTTAGCTCACGCACCACCATCCAATAACCGATAGTAAAATGCTTTTCGATTAATACAAGTAGATCCAGGATTTTCTGTTCATTTTCCCCTTTCGGAAAACCAGAACGAATTAAACGAGAACGTAGAGACTCTTCAATGCTTAAAAATTGAGATCTTAATAACTCTAAAATTTCCAATCGTTGTTGAGCTGGCATTTCAAGAGTGTTTAACTCTTCTAGAAAATCAAAAAACAAACGCGTAGCCAAGCTAGGATTTGCAACAGGTAAATCAGAAACCCATTGATTTACTGCTGATTTTTCATAAGACGCTAACAGCTGTTCATTTGTTTGCTGAGCAGGAATAACAAGAAAAAAAGAATTTTTCACAAACGACCCGGTGATTAATAATTTGTTTTAGATAACTAGTTTAGCCTATCTTAGAGGAATTTAGCTGAACATTTCAACTATTTGCACTACCTTCCTCCTTTTTTAGTCATCATACCTTTAGATGGGTTATAACCTATAATTGCGGCTGTCATAAAAATACAGAATGCACAAAAAGTATAAACAAAGGCATATGCATTAAACTGACCATAAAAAGCGAACCGTATCAATTCAACTGCCTGAGAAAATGGATTATACAGCGCAAGATCATGCAGTAGTGCACTCGACTCTTTTACTTTCCATAAAGGATACAAAGCGGTAGACATAAAAAACATGGGGAAAATCACAAAATTCATCACCCCGGCAAAGTTTTCTAGCTGTTTAATAAATGATGAGAGTAATAAGCCCAAAGCCCCCAACATCAAACCTGACAGCATTAATGCAGGCAACACCCATAGATAACCTTGCCAAGGTGCTTCAATATCATAAAACCAGGCAATCATTAAAAATACATAAACCTGAAGAATAGAGACTGCAACCCCTGCAATTAATTTACTCATCAATAAAAACCATCGAGGCAAAGGACATACCATTAACATCCGCATACTGCCCATTTCTCGGTCATAGACCATTGATAAGGAGCTTTGCATACCATTAAATAGCTGAATCATCCCCATTAAGCCTGGTGTTATATAAACCTCATACAGAATATACGTTTCATATGGCGGACTAATAGCCACACCTAATGCCGCCCTAAAGCCAGCAGCAAAAATAAATAACCAAACTAAAGGCCGAACCAAAGCAGAAATAAAACGCTCTCTTTGCCTGACAAACCGCCATAACTCACGACCAATAATGCCCCACATCGCTCGCCAATAATGGATAATCATGCCTTCACTCCCTGAGTTAATGATTCAAATGCCTCATTAATAGAGGCCGTCTGAGTTGCTTTTAACACCTCACTCACTCTCCCTTGCTCTTTCACTTGCCCCTGATGAAGTATCACCAATTGATCTTCGGGATAAATCTCATCGACTAAATGTGTCGCCCAAAACACCGCCAGTTGATGCTCTGTAGCCAATTGATGAACATGCTCTACAATTGATTTTCTACTTGGCATATCCAAGCCAACCGTGGGTTCATCCAACAATAGCAAAGCTGGCTTATGCAATAATGCCCTGGCAATTTCCACTCGTCGTCTATGACCGCCATTAAGCTGCCTTACCTTCTCAAAACGTCTGTCATACATATTCAAACGTTCTAATTCTTCCTGTATACGCTGACTTGCCAGTTTTCGTCCCATGCCATGCAATGCGGTGTGATAACGCAAATTCTGCATAACCGTTAAGTCCATATCTAATGTGGTTTGTTGAAATACCACTCCTAATTTAGCCAAGGCATTTCTGGTCTGATTTTTTACATCAAACCCACAAAGCTGAATATGCCCTTCTCGAGTATCGTACAAGCGAGTAATTAAAGAAAACAAGGTACTTTTACCCGCGCCATTAGGCCCCAATAAAATAGTACACTCTGATTCACCAACACTGAAACTCACCTTATCAAGTGCTTTTTTAGCATTGTAAGAAAAACTCAAATCTTCTACAGCAAGTGCTACTGGGTTCGCGTCCTGATTACTCATGGTTTTGAAACAACTCCCCAAGGGAAACGTCCAACAGCAATTGATTTAGTCACTTTATGATTTTCAAGATCAATAATCGAAATATCATTACTGCGTCCGTTAGTGGTATACAAGCGCTTTTGATCCGGTGAAAAAGCCAAATTCCAGACTCGCTGTCCAACTAATAAAAACTTTTCCACTTCCAATGTTTTAGCATTAATCACAGCCACTCGATTAGCAGGTCCAATTGCCACATAGCCCCACTGCCCCGCTTTATCAATAACCACACCCACGGGTTGAATTTTATCTGCTGTCACACCAGAAATATCCAGTTTAATAGTTTTAATGATCTGCTTCGTTGCAACATCCAGAATCATTAAAGTCCCTGCAATCTCAGAAGTAACCCATAACTGCTTATTATCAGCTGTAAAATTAGCCGCTCTAGGACGTGGATCAACCAATGTGTTATCGACAATCTCATTGGTTTTAACATCAATCCAGTGAATCATATTGGTGGTTTCAGAGGCACTAATCACCCATTGGTTATCCGTACTCACCGCAATACCTTCCGGCTCGACCCCCACCTTTATCTGCGTAACTTCTTGCTTACTAGGAACATCAATGACTGTGACTAAATTATCATCTTCATTTGAAATATATAATCGATCACCAGCAGGATTAAGCGCAAATGTCTCTGGATCTTCCCCTGAAGGCAACCGCCCTACTTCTGCATAAGTTTCTGTATCAATAATTTTGACGGTATCATCATCACTGGTGGCAACATATAAAAACTTGTTATCGGGGCTTAATACAATACCCCTTGGACGTTGACCTATTTCTACTGTTTTTATTAATTTACCAGCAATAGGATCGATAATAGCTAAGGCATTATCTTTTTCTAGGGTAACAAAAACAGTTTCGGCCTGAACCGCCAGGCTACTTAAACCTATCATTAAACCGGCATATAAAATTGATTTTTTCATTGCTTTAATACTCATTTAAACTGTTTTAATTTATTTTTTATTTGTTGTATAACTTGCTGCAAGCGACTCTCAGTTACACTTTTATCTGACTTAACGACTGGAACGGCATTAACCTTTTTTAAAGCCTTGCCACAACCCGATTCAGCCTGATCATAACCCAGGGTATCTAATTCTGTTTTTGGGTGTAAAAAACCTTCTACCGGTGATACCGCGACCAATGATCGAGCAGCTGCCAATAATACAGGCTGTCTTAACTGACCATTCCACGAACGAAATGACAAAGGCTTACCCTTATAACCTTGCAATGCAAATTGTTCACTTAACAAATAATCTTTGATGTCTTGCATTTGCGTAGACTTGGTTCGTACAGATGCCTCACCAATTGATCTAACCGCCAAATAAGCCGCATAATCTTGCTCTTCCATTCCTCGTTTCGCCTGCGCTTTAAATCGATTCTGGATTTGCACAGCTCCCCATTGCTCATGTGTTTGATGCCATGCTGTTGGCACTAAACCTTGTGTCCCTACAATTGGTCTTGGATTCCAAGTCCGATAGTCTAAATATTCACCAAATAGTCCCTGCTCATCAGCAACCACTAAAACATCATAATCGATACCCTGGGTAAACACAGGCACATCCGATTGCGCTGTTCTACGGGCATCATAATTATGCGTCCATTGTTTCTCTGCAACAATTTTCATCCCAAAACGATTCGCCGCACGCTTAATTGCGGATGAATATAATTTATCTTCAGTCGTCACGCCCGACACTAAAAACCATTTATTCCAGCGCTTTTTCATCATATATTGCGCCAATGCGTCTGCTCTCATGGCTCGACTGGGTAACATATGCAGCACATTATTAATGCACTGCTCATTTCGTAAGGCATCATCCGTGGTGGTCGCATCAAAAATGAGTTTGCCTTTAGCTGCATCAAGACTGGCAATTTGTTTTAATTGTTCAGAGGGTAAATTACTGACAATAAAAACCGTATCCGCTTCCGCTTGTTGCTTAAAGACTTCAGCAACATCAGCGGCAATAGGCGCAATAATAGTCTTTAACTCATAGCGCTGCCGAGTAAACATCCCAGTGGTATTATTATCCATAATGGCCAACTCAGTACCGAGCCGTCCTTTTTGTTGAATAAACACATCAAGATTGGACAAAGCTGCAGGCACTTTTTGTTGCTGGGTAATATAGGCAATTTTTATAGTCTGGACATCCGTTGCACAAACTACATTAACTATCCCCAACAGTACAAAAAATAACGCTTTTCTAAAACAAAATTTCATATTAAAAACAGTAATAAAAGAAGATGACTTTAGTCATTCTGAAACATCCCTAGAAATAGGTTTGCCGATAAAATAGTAATACCTAAAAGCAAACCACCCACACCGCAATAGGCCAATACTTCGGTTATTATATGATGGTGTGCCGCATTTCTGCCAATAGAAGGTGCTAAAACAAACATTGAAAACCACGACAATGGATACAACCCACCCAACCCTATTAAAATAGCGGTATATTTTTTCCAACAATCTTTAAGTGATGAAAACATCACCAGCACAATTAATCCTATAGAAAATGCCGCTATTCCCGTTGCATGAAAATGCGCTCTCTGTGCATATCGCCATATTTTACTGTTACTGTTTGCATCATGTAGCGCCGGATGCGCTGAAACACCATTTGATATATAACTTTTCACCGTATCCTCTGCAATGCCAAAGCCAGCACCTAAACTTATCCCAAATACTAATGTCAACATGACTAAAAATAAACCTAATTTAACCTTTTTTATTTCCTGATTCACTAGTCTTTCCTCATTTTTAATTTAAATTAAATACGCTGTAAACTGTATGCAACCATCACATTTTTCGAGCTATAATAATTATCATTAGTCATCGCCATTTATTCTATCACTTGATAGTGAGCCTGACTCATGCGAGGCTGAAACCTCACTT
>WTAG01000403.1 GCA_013139755.1 Methylomarinum sp.
CTCAAGAACGGTTAGAATACTCAACTAACACTCCACTTTTAAAAATATATAATGAAAGGGATTTTAGCTGATTGTGAATAAAATCTAAACAAGCATTGCAATTAACAGCTGATTTTTATATTAAAAACCATTTAAACAGCAACCCTTATTCCGACACAAAATCATCTTGTGGCAAACCCAAATGAAAGCCCTGTGCATAATCTATTCCCATTTCACACAAGCGATTCATAATATCTTCAGACTCAACAAATTCAGCCAGCGTTTTCATGCCTAGCTCCTGACACAATTGATTCAAGGTGTTGACTAAAGCATTATCAACTTTTGAATTCAAAATATTGCTAATAAAAGCCCCATCAATTTTGACATATTCAAAATGCAGCTCTCTTAAATAATGAAAAGAGTTATAACCACTCCCAAAATCATCTAAGGCGAAGGCAAACCCTTTTTCTCTTAATTGGGTTAAGAATTTACGCATATTAGCCATATCACCAATCGCTTCACGCTCAGTTACTTCAAAAACAATTCTATCCGGTGGAATAGCATGCTTTTCGCATAAGTCTGCAGCATATTGCAAGATATCCCGATGTTGTATTTCTTGCGGCGTCAGATTAACAAAAACCAACGGCATCTTTCCTGTTTCAGCATACTTATGCGCCATAAATTCGGTTACTTTACGTAACATAATATGATCTAAAGCCAGACTGATACCATATTTATCAGCCACTTCAATAAACATACCTGCTGAAATTATTTCTCCGTCTTCTGTTTCAAGACGCGCCAACGCTTCGTAGGAATATATTTCCCCTGTTTTACAGTCAAAAATAGGCTGAAAATAAGGAATAATTCGCTGATCTTCCAATGCTTTCTTTAATACATGAGATAAGCCAGCCATTCTTTTAAATTGATCAATATCTTGATCCACAGCAGATAACGCACAAACAAAATCCCTACCAGAGTCTTTAGCCTGATACAAAGCTAAATCAGCACCTGAAGTCAAGTCACTCACCTTATCGGCATCTTTAGGAAAACTCGCAATACCAATAGAAATAGTGACATGAATTGAAAGTTTATTTTCTGAAATCGAAGAAAAGTCATACGCCTTGACTAATTCACGCAATGCCTCTGCAACAATTGTAGCTTTGTCAGCAGGCGTTTCAGGCAAGATAATTGAAAACTCATCTCCCCCTATACGAGCCAGCACATCACCTTTACGCAGACCTTTTCTCAATATTTGCGCCAAATGAGTTAGAACCTGGTCTCCTGCCATATGACCATGACCATCATTCACTAACTTAAAGTTATCAACATCAATGGCCAACACGCTAAAGTCATGTCTATGCCGTATAGAACGATCAATTTCATATTCTAAAATATCGTTGTAATAACGCCTGTTATGCAACCCGGTCAAGGGATCATGTTGAGCATAAAATTCTAATTCTGATAATGAGCGACTCAATGATTTACTCGACCCAACCACCATCACCATAACGGATAACAAAGACCGAATAATGCTCTGTTCTTGAACACTTAAAGGCTGCCCTGATGCATAACCAACAGCTAAAATACCCCCCACCCCTGGGTTATCACCAGGCACAGAAACAGTTAAAACTTCCAGTTTATCTACCTGCCGCTGCATATCAATACTAACAACATTAAACTCTTCAATATCAATGGTGGTATTTTTCGGCTTATCCAGATCGTCTATTAAATCTTCAACCAGTTTTTTTCGTGCATATTGCTTGGTCTTGGCTGAATAATCCCCCAAATAATATAAATAGACATTTATCCCGCTCTCACCCGAAAACACAATGGTAAAAAAATTAAAGGGAAAAAAGCCATGAAATTCACGCAAGATATCTTGAACAAAATCCTTCCACTGAGTCACTTTCTCATGTGACAAGATAATACTTTCTAAAACACTGGATTGACGCTCAAACAAACTTTTATCAATCAAGCTTAACGCCAGCTTTTCAACTAACTCATGCACATCAATAATCAATGATTCAATACGCTGACAGTTATCATCCCAGTCTATTTGCTGATTATCCTCAAGTAACTGCAAGGTCGTTGCGATAATAGAACAGCGTTTAGCACTTTCTTGCATGACTTCTTCACTGGCAACATTCTCAATTCCAGCTAATTTTTTCTGTAATAATGACAACTCAGAAATAGCTTGTTCAATCACCCCATGATTAAACAACTGCCCCCGCACTTGCGCTTCTAGCAACTGGGTTAAATTACCAACAATATGGGTATAAAAAGACTTAAGCTGTGAAGGTTGATGGTGGAAACTTGTCATAACTATTGAACATCCAATAAATCAGAGCCACACTGCAAATCATACAACCAGTCAAGAAAGTCCTCTTTGGCTTGCCCTTTAAAAAGCGGGCCATGTTGTGGAGCAATAATATCAACATCAAGTTGTCGCACTTGCTGAACCCAATAACGTAAAGCACGGTTAGATGCCATATACCGCTTATGAAAACCCGCAGTATTTGGCAGATGTTCAGCAAAATCTTTAACAAAAACTTCACAGTCTTCTGTAGGCACTTCAGATGCTCCCACATCCCCACTAAATAAAATTTTTGAAGTGGGGTCATACACATTTATTTGCCCAGGAGAATGCAGAAAATGCGCGGGCACAAATTGTAATTCAAGACCAGAGTCAAGCACCCTCTTCTCTCCACCATCCTGTATACCAATAAATCGTTGCATCCCTGTAATACCATAATGAGGTAAAAAGCGTTGCCAAATTCGGGAAACATATACTTTTGCGGAAGTCAGACGCAACCATGTTGTTAAACCTCCCACAATATCAGGATCCTGATGTGATAAGACTATCGCCTCTATATCTGATGGCTGAACATATTGCAGAAGTTCATTTAACACTTGAGGCATCACCCCAAAACCACCGGGGTCTAATAACGTGCCCTTACCTTGATGAATAATCAGAAATTGGTTTGATGGAATACCGTCTTCTTCCCCGGGTTCACTTTCATTTAGCAGTATAAACCGGTGCTCCTCACCCTTGTACAAAGTTATATTTTTACGCATACGTCAACTACTAATAATAGGATATATTTAAGTACATAGCATATCACCTTTGCTAAAACTTAATGATAATCATTCTTAATAAAAACAACTCCTCTCACTGGCTTCACCTGGAACACATCGCCTATTAAATTCCCAATAGAGCAATAAAATATACCCCTTTCGTATCACCCTGTATTGGTGATAGGAATTTCCAATCGAGCTTCCAGACCACCCTGCTCTCGCATCAACAACTGTACTTTCCAATGATGAATATCACATAGTTGCTGAACGATAGCCAACCCTAACCCACTCCCACCCGTTTGTTTATTACGTGAAACATCCAGTCGGTAGAAAGGTTGAAAAACAGCTTCCAACTTATCAGAGGGAATACCTGGACCTTGGTCTAATACGCTAATAATCAATCTATTTTTATTTCTAGCACAGGACAGCTCAACCGTTTTTTGCTCGCTATAGCGAAAAGCATTATCTAGCAAATTACATAACACTCGGCGCAGCGCATTGACTTCAAGCTTACAATGCCCACAGAAACACTTATTCCAGTTAATTTTATAGTTTTGTCTTTGGTAATTTGAAACCATTTCACCAATAATTTCTT
>WTAG01000014.1 GCA_013139755.1 Methylomarinum sp.
GTGCTTTAACAGAGGGGCAGGGTAAAAGTGCTGATTCATGTCGAGATTATCGAGGTGTGCCTGTGCTGGGTGTCTGGTTATGGGATGAAACTCTGGGCCTGGGGATTGCGACTGAAATGGATGAGGCAGAAGTACTGGAAAACTATTATCTGGGTAGAAACGGTATTCTTATTGTTTTAAGTGCTTCTTTTATATTAATGATCTGGTTCGTGATTATTCTTAATAGAAGCCATGCCAGAATTGAAAAAAGAATTTTAGGAAATGCAATTTATTTGCGTACAGTGATGGATAGTGTTCTGGATGCAATTATCACCATTAATGAAAAAGGAATTATTGAATCTTATAATCAGGCAGCTGAAAAACATTTTGTTTATAGTGCTGAAGAGGCTATCGGTAAAAATGTGAGTTTTTTAATGCCAGAACCTTATCGATCAGAGCATGATTCTTATCTGTACAATTTTCTGAGTACAGGGGATAAAAAAATTATCGGGCTTGGACGAGAGGTTGTTGCTCAGCGTAAGGACGGGTCTACTTTTCCTATACGATTGGCAGTCAGTGAAGCAATGATAGAGGAGCGAAAAATATTTATCGGCATCGTTGAGGATATTACAGAACGCAGGCAAGCTGAGGAGGAATTACGAAGCTATAGGTTAGATCTTGAGGATTTGGTTGAGCAACGAACAACAGAATTATCAAAAGTGAATCAGGATTTATTGTTAGCCAAGGATGCTGCGGAAGCGGCTAATCATGCCAAGAGCAGTTTTCTGGCTAATATGTCCCATGAAATTCGCACGCCCATGAATGCTATTCTAGGTTATACGCAAATATTGCAAAGAGATAAATCTATTCAAGGTGAGCAGCAGGAACAGATGAATGGTATTTATCGTAGTGGTGAGCATTTATTGATGTTAATCAATGATATTTTAGAAATGTCTAAAATAGAAGCGGGTATGGTTGTGGTTAATGCGGATGACTTTGATTTATACGCCATGCTTAATGATATGGAATTTATGTTTAAAGTACCAGCAGAGCAAAAGAACCTGACTTTGACAATAGATCATGATTCAAATGTACCGAAAATGATTATTACAGATGAACAAAAACTCAGGCAGGTTCTGGTGAATTTACTGGGTAATGCAATCAAGTTTACAGAGCAAGGGAATGTTAGTTTACATGTTTCTTGTACTGATATTGAAGGGGATGAATTTATTTTGAATTATACGGTGACAGATTCCGGGGTTGGTATTGCCGAATCCAAACTGCAGCAGATATTCAAACCTTTTGAACAAGCAGGTAAGACCGTAGGGCTTTCAGGAGGCACTGGCCTTGGCTTGGCTATCAGTCATAAGTTTGCCAAATTGTTGGACGGGGATATTACGGTAAAAAGTCAATTGAATCAGGGCAGCTGTTTTTGTTTTTCAGTAAAAACAAGTACAGGCGTATCCGTTGAAACCAAGCGGATAATGAATGATCAATATGTGATTGGTTTAAAATCAGCTCATAACAATTTGCGAGTGCTCGCTGTGGATGATCATCCACTAAACTTGGATGTATTACAAAAAATTCTATCGCCACTTGGTTTTCAAATAAAATTGGCTGATAGCGGAGAGCAGGCGATTGAGATTTTTCAGCACTGGTGTGCAGATATTGTATTGATGGATGTTGTTATGCCTGGAATAGGTGGACCGGAAGCGGTAAAGCAAATCAGAGCATTACCAGGAGGTGATAAAGCCAGTATTTTTATGGTGACAGCCAGTGCTTTGGATGAACAAGTTCGACAGATCAAGAATGGAGGATATGTTGATACAGTGATTAAGAAGCCATTTAAGATTAAAGAACTGCTTGATGCAATAGCTATATACAGTCAGGTCGAATATGAGTATGAGACCTTAAAAACAGAAATTGCTGATTCGGCTATATTAACTAAAGATATGTTGCTTAATATTCCGGCAGACCTGCTTGAGCAGTTACGAGTTGCGGTCCTAATAGGTGATACTAAGCAATTAAATTTTTTGTTGGAGCTGGTTGAGCCATATGCTCCCGAGGTTGCCAAGAAATTGAGTGAATGTATTAAGAATTATGAATTTGATATTCTATTGCAAGTTTTTGAGATGGAGACTAAGTAATGATGGTGGAAGAAAAGGATAACAAGGCTGTAGAGACTATACTGTTAGCTGATGATAACCCTGATAATTTAAAGGTTATGGGAAGCATGCTTGAACAATATGGTTATGGTGTCCGGGTTGCAACAAATGGTAATCAGGCATACAGCAGCATTAAGACTTTACCACCTGATTTGGTCTTATTAGATATTCATATGCCGGGGCTGGATGGTTATGAATTATGTGAAAAATTAAAACAAGATGTAGCACTTGCTGATATTCCGGTGATCTTTATTAGCGCGCTTTCTGAAACCTATAATAAAGTGAAAGGGTTTGAGTTGGGAGCCGTTGATTTTATTGTTAAGCCGTTTGAGCTTGAAGAGGTTAAGGTGCGTGTGAAAACGCATTTGAAATTGCGACAACAAATGCAGGAAATCAAATCTAATAATAAAAGTATGGTTGATAGAGAGTTACGTATTATCGAGCTGAAACAGGAAGTCAATGATGCAATGGTGAAAGCAGGCGATGAGCCCATTTATTTGAATGTTTGGGATACTTAGGAACGTGTATGGAATAACTTCCCGAAATTATAATGCAGTATTTTACTCTGGGTGGGATGATCTCATGATGCGCATAGTTATTCTACGCAACGAATGAGATCATCCCCGCTGGGGTAAAAAGACTAGTTAGAAACCGGGAGGTTGTTTCATGCACGTTCCTTAGGTACATCATTATATTTTAATAACCCCCGAATAAAGTCATTCTTTCTAAAAGACTAGAGGATTTGTTATGAACAGTAAGGTGCTAAAGAGGTTGTTATGAGTCGGATTAATCTTTTAAGGCCAGATGTTGCAGTGTTTCGTTGCATTCATTCATTGGTTTCTGGTTGTATTAAGGTGTTTTGTGTGCCGGTCATTTTTTTATTGATGGTTGGTATTACATTGTATGAATTGCAGAATGTTGAGCAGGGTATACGAAATCAATCCGTTAAAAATCTGAAAACGGCTTTAGATGCTACTTATGACGTGGTGGTAAATAACTGGTCGAAAAATGCCTTTAAAAATACAAGTAGTTGGGCCGCCGATAAAATTCTTATTGAAAGCGCTCAGGAATTACTTATTGCCTTTGAAAACCAGAAGAATCTGGCAGAACAGCCCGCTCAAAAGAATTTGCAAAAATTTTTCTTAAACCATTTGCAGCATCATCAAATTACTGACTTTAAGTTAATCGCTAAAAACTTGATGATCCTGGCATCCGCAGATCTAAAAGATATTGCTCAAAGCGCAGTTTTATCAGAGGAAAATAGAAAGCACCTAAACGGTGTTTTTAGTGGAGAAAAGCAACTTATAAAGATTGAAGGCAGTGAGAGTACATTTCAACAAAGAAAACCCTCTTTTTTTGTTACTGTACCTGTCAAAGATAAAAATGACGATGTTATTGCTGCTTTTGCTTTACAAATTAGCCCATTGAAACAGTTTAATTATATCGCTTATGCTGAGCGTATAGGGCAAAGCGGTGAAGTTTATTTGTTTGATAAATCGGGATTACTGGCCAGTGAAAGTCGCTTTACAGATCAGTTAAGAGTTCTGGGGTTAATTGAACAGGACGAAATGAGTGCATTTAATTTTATAGTTGCAGATCCAGGTGGGAACTTGTTATCTGGATATAAGCGAATCACGCCTATTGAAGACTGGCCTATGACAAAAATGCTTGAGCAGGCGCTTAACAATGGGCGCTAAATGTCAAGCAACCTGTCGCTTGTTGTTACCCTATGTGTGTCTTTCAGATGTATTGTTTTTTATCGGACCC
>WTAG01000268.1 GCA_013139755.1 Methylomarinum sp.
GTGGTCGTGATTTTTCATATTTTAGTTGGTCTGTTGATTTTAATAATAGCAATAGAAGTAATAGTGAAGGTGAAGATGTTAATTTTCAAAATTCAACTGCACTGATACGTTATGCTGTGGGGCGTGAATTTAGCCTATTTGCTCGTGCCGGACAAAGTAGTAATTCATTTGCGAGTAATTCAAATAGTAACAATAATGGTGTTTTTTACACCTTTGGCGGGCAATGGCAACCCAGTCATCGTTTTAGGTTAGAAGCGGGATATGGTAATAATCGTTTTGTAACCGTTGAAATAACGCCTTTTAATCGCTTACACTGGATAACCACATATTCAAATAATGACATAGGTCTGAATACCGGGGATACCTGGAATACAAGACTTAACTATAATACACGCCGCACTGTTTGGTCGCTTAGTTATAATGAACAAACCCTTACTACTCAACAACTCTTACTAGAACTACAGACTCGGACAGCTACTTTGGTTTTTATCAACCCAGATACTAATCAAATTCAATTTCAAGACATACAATTTAATACTCTTTTACCCACTTTAGTCGATGATGTTTTTATTTCCAAAAGAGCTGGATTATCAGTGTCATTTAAAACTGGGAAAAGTAATATATCTGCTGATATATTTAGGATACAGAGAACCTTTGAGCTAAGTGGCGTTGAGGAAGAGGTAAAAGGTGTTTCTGGAAGTTGGAACTGGAGTTTTGTAAGGAGAAGTAATTTTTCACTTCGTTCTAGCTGGCAAAAATCAGAATCTGATGGTATTAATGCATTCTCTGATAAGCGATTTAATATATCTGCAAGAATAACGCGTAACATATTGTCTCGTTTAAACGGGAGTGTTGAATACCGGTATGTTGATCAACGGTCAGAGAATGATTTAAATAGCTATTCAGAAAATAGAATTACTGCAAACTTATCACTGCGATTCTAATGTATAAAAAGTTTTATAAGCTATCTGAGAACCCATTTCAGCTAAATGCAAATTTAGATTTTTTCTTTGATAGTGCTGGGCATAAAAGGGCAAAAGCTTATTTACGTTATGGATTGATGCAAGGTGAAGGCTTTGTGGTGGTGACAGGTATGCCTGGCACGGGTAAAACAATGCTAGTCAAAGAGTTATTCCAATCTCTTAAAAAAGATAAAGATATTATCATTGGCTTAATGGTTACATCTCAAGTAGGTGCTGAAGACACCTTAAGAGTACTTGCCACTGTATTTAATATTAAGTATAAAAATGATGATAATAAAGCCACTTTATTATCATATTTAGAAGATTTTTTTATAGAAAGTGCTCGTTTAGGTAAGCGAGTTCTACTGGTCGTTGATGAAGCCCAGAACTTACCTAAACAATCGATTGAAGAATTACGAATGCTTTCTAATTATGAATGGGAAGGCAAGGTTATTTTTCAAATATTTCTAGTCGGTCAAGAGGAGTTAGGACAGCTTTTATATTCGACAGGGATGGAGCAAGTAAAGCAACGGATTGTAGCAAGCTATCATTTAAAGGCAATGGACGCCGATGAAATTAAAAACTATATTATTTTTAGACTTTCTAAAGTCGGTTGGTTAAATACCCCTAAGTTTTCTGAAGATGTCTTTGCTGAAATATACAGATTCACTCAAGGAATCCCGCGGCGTATCAACACACTTTGTGACAGACTTTTACTGTATGGTTATTTAGAAGAGCTTTCAGATATAGATTTAGACAGTACTAAGCATGTAATCAATGAAATCGAGGCGGACTATTGCACGCTTAAGGTTGATGAAAAAACTACTGAATATATTGTTCCTGCTTTTGATTTAACTCAAGAGCAGCGAATTGATGCATTAGAAAAACAAGTGGCTGATTTAAGTGCTGTGCTTGATAAGGAACGGGCATTATTACGCAAGGCAATTTTAATACAGTTAGATATGGATGACGTATACTCTAAAGGCTAGGTAAAGAGCAATTTTATTCGTATAAATATGTTGTTTTCTAAATAATCGTTCCAAAGGTTACAATGCAAACAAAAACAATAATAAATGCAATGAGTGTAGATGTTGAAGACTATTTTCAAGTTTCTGCATTTGAATCACATATCAATAAAAGTGATTGGGATACTCTGGAACATCGGGTTGAGAAAAATACTCATAGAATATTAGATTTGTTCGCAGAACATAATACAAAATCAACTTTTTTTACCCTAGGCTGGGTTGCTGAACGTTACCCTTCGATTGTTAAACGGATAGTCGATGAAGGACATGAGTTAGCCTGTCATGGGTATGAGCATACCCGAGTGACTGAACAAAGCCCTGAGCAATTTCGGCTAGATATTAAACGCACAAAAAAAATATTAGAGGACTTGGCTGGAAAAGAAGTCATCGGCTATAGAGCGGCAAGTTATTCCATCAATGCTGAAAATTTATGGGCTCATGATACTTTAGCAGATGAAGGTTTTAAATACAGTTCCAGTGTTTACCCTGTTAAACATGATCTCTATGGTATTCCTGAAGCACCACGTTTTTGTTATAAGCCTATCAAAAATTCTGATTTCCTAGAGATTCCGATAACAACATTAAGAATGGGGAGTAGAAATATACCTTGTGGCGGTGGTGGTTTTTTTCGGTTTTATCCCTATCTGTTTTCAAAATGGGCATTCAGTAAAATTAATAATGATAATCATGCGGCTATTTTTTACTGTCATCCTTGGGAAATAGATCCCCAACAACCCAAGCAGCATGGTTTAAGCTTAAAAACCAGGTTTAGACATTATTTGAATTTAAATAAAACGGAACAAAGAATCAGTTCTTTATTGGCTGATTTTCAATGGGATACCATGGAAAAGGTATTTCTTAAATAAGATTAATCTACCTGAATAAATAGACGTATATAGAGACTTAAATGATAAAAATACTTGATAATTCGGTCGTCGCACAATGGGATGATTATGTTGAAAATTCACCTTCGAGTACGTTTTTTCATAAAGCGGGTTGGAAAGAGGTTATAGAAAAAGCTTTTGGACATAAAACATATTTTTTGTATGCAGAAGACAATGGAAAGATAACCGGTATCCTTCCATTGGTACATATTAACAGTTTACTGTTCGGTAACTCCCTTAGTTCTTGTGCGTTTTGTGTTTATGGTGGCATTATCGCTGATAATGAAACGGCGTAT
>WTAG01000650.1 GCA_013139755.1 Methylomarinum sp.
CAGATCAAGGTGATTTATTTGCCCGTATTGGCTCTGATGAATTTTGTCTGTTTCTGGAAAATAAGAGTATCAAGGTGGTTAAGCAGTTTGCTGAAAAAGTTAGGCAAACAATTTATGATTTTAGGTTTTTTATCGGTGATATTTGTTATAACGCCTCATTATCAATCGGTATTTCCTCGTTAAATACGGCTTCGGCTGTTTATCATCCCAGTGAGTTGATCTCTCGAGCAAGGCAGGCCTGTAATATGGCTAAGGCTAATGGTCGAAATATGGTTTGGGAGTATAATGAGAATGACTGTAAAGTTAGGGAAAGACTTAACGATGTTTATTGGGTGCCTTTAATTAAAAAGGCATTATTAGAAAGAAGTTTTTTTCTGGTTTTTCAGCCTGTTGTTGATTTGCTGAGTGGAAGTGTCTCTCATTATGAGGTGTTAATCAGGATGAAGGGGGAAGGCAATAAGGTCATTGCTCCTGGTGAGTTTATTCCTGTTGCCGAGCGTATGGGGTTAATTCACAGCATTGATAATTGGGTTGTAGAGCAATCGATTGATTTTCTTGCTGAGCTTCCTGCAAATATGTCTCACATCTCATTGGCAATTAATCTTTCAAGTGCCGCATTTCAGGATGACTCTTTATTGCCGACAATAAAAGATAAACTGGATCTTAGCTGGGTAGATGCCAAACGTCTTACTTTTGAAATTACAGAAACCGCTGCTGTTGATAATTTTGAGCAAACACGCAATATGATTACAAAAATTCGTGCGTTAGGTTGTAAGTTTGCTTTGGATGATTTTGGTGCAGGTTTTTGTTCTTTTAATTATCTTAAAATGTTTCCTGTCGATTATGTGAAAATTGATGGGCAGTTTATTCAGAATTTAATCGATGATGAGACCGATCAGGTATTTGTCAGGTCAATGGTTGAGATTGCTGCAAAGCTTGGAAAAAAAACAATTGCCGAATTTGTTGAATCCCCTGAGGCAATTATAAAATTAAGGGAGATGGGCGTAAACCTGGGGCAAGGCTATATTTTTGGTAAGCCAGAAATAAACTTGTTAAGGCATGATGCTATTTCAATAGCTGGTTTGCTAGAAAAAAAGGAAATAGTTGAGTTAGTGTTGGCTAAAGGTGAAACCAAATAAGAGAAGTGCTGTGCATCAGTCTGATGGATAGAAATCTGTACTCTTGCTCCGTGGAAGTATAGTAAAGTTATGATCTGTAACTGCCCTCTTAGGCCTTTTATAAGGTCGTCTAAACTGTTTTATGTGTGTATACTTTGCTGATTCATTATTACAGTGTCTCAACTAATAAATACTAGAGTGTTTTAAGTATTGTCGCTGTAAAGCCATCAGAAGTATGCCTAAGAATCATATTAGAAGTGATAGGCACGAAAGAACTTTTCCCGTTCAGCATAATATTTAAGTTGTCAGATTTTTTTTGTACACGACCTTAAATAATTATTATCAAGTTTTGTATTAACTCATGCCAAAAAAAGCGAAAGAAACTAAAGCGTCTAAAAAAACTAAACGTAGTAAAAAGCAAGTCAAAAAACAACCTTTGCATTGGTTTAAAAAGAGTTTTTTATATTTGTTGGTGATTTTTTGCTTTGTGTTTTTTTCTTATCTTGGGTATCTGGATTATACGGTTCGAAAACAGTTTGAAGGTAAGCGCTGGTCTATCCCCGCTAAAGTCTATGCCAGTCCTGTCGAAGTTTATAGCGGTTATAAAATAACGGCGACGCAATTTGAAGATGTGTTGCAGCAATTACATTATCGACGTGATTCCCACCTTTCATCAGAAGGGACGTACTACACAAAATATCAACAAATTGATCTAAAAACCAGAGGTTTTGGTTTTTGGGATAAGCATCAGGCAAGTCATCGATTGAGAATTAAGTTTTCTGGTGCTGAGATTGTTAAAATTATTGATTTAAATACCTCGAAAGAAATGCCTATTATCAGGATGGATCCTGTGCAAATTGGTAGCTTTTATCCCACGCGAAAAGAAGATCGTATTTTAATAAAATTAGAAAATACCCCTGATGCTTTAATTCAAGGATTAATGGCAACCGAGGATCGGGATTTTTATCAGCATTTTGGCGTGTCTTTAAAAGCAATTGCTAGAGCTTTATGGGTAAATGTTCGGGCTGGGGCAGTTGTGCAGGGTGGTAGTACCATTACTCAGCAATTGGTTAAAAACTTTTACCTGACATCAGAAAAAAGTCTATGGCGTAAATTAAATGAAGCCTTTATGGCGCTGATTTTAGAATATCGGTTTCAGAAAGACGATATTTTAGAGGCTTATTTAAATGAAATTTATTTAGGTCAAGATGGGGCAAGTTCAGTTCATGGCTTTGGTCTAGCCAGTGAGTTTTATTTTGGTCGACCATTAAAAAACTTACCTTTACATGAAATTACTGCTTTGGTCGCATTGGTTAGAGGTCCTTCTTACTATGATCCTAGAAAGCATACAGAGAGGTCGATAAGACGTCGCAATTTGGTGCTAGATGAAATGCATCAACAAGGTTTTATTACCAAGAAACAAGCGATAGCAGCAAAACATAAAAAACTTAATGTTATTGCGCGTACCCACCGTTCTGCTAACCGTTATCCAAGCTTTATCGACTTGGTTAAAAGACAGTTAAGGCAAGAATATAGAGAGGATGATTTAACCTCGGAAGGTTTAAAGATTTTTACCACCTTGGATACGCGGGTACAAAAAGTGCTTGAGAAAACAATTTCTCAGAAGCTAAAACAATTAGAAAAAAGACCAAGAGTCAATAAACTGGAAACGGCTGCAATTGTCTCTCGTAGAGAAAGTGGAGAAATTGTTGCGTTGGCTGGTGGGCGTAACCCTAGCGGAGTGGGATTTAACCGGGCGCTAGATGCAGTTAGACCCATAGGGTCATTGATTAAGCCCGTCGTTTATTTAACAGCATTGGAATATCCAGATAGATATACCATAACGACAAAAATAAGTGATACAGCCTTTGAAGTTAAAGGTAGAAAAGGGGATCTTTGGCAACCTAATAATTACGACAAAATAGAACATGGTGATGTGGAATTGCATACGGCTTTGTCACATTCCTATAACTTAGCCACTGTACGTATGGGCATGGATGTGGGGATTGCTAGAATAGCAAAAACACTCAAAAGTTTAGGGGTGAATAGACCGGTTAATTTATTCCCGTCGTTGCTGTTGGGAGCATCTCCACTGTCACCTATAGAAGTAACTCAGATGTATCAAACGCTGGCAGGGGATGGCTTTGCTACACCATTACGCTCAATTCAAGCGGTGATTGCGGCAGATGGTGAAAGATTGCAGAGTTATCCTTATACGGTAAGACAAGCGGTAGACCCAGCAGCAACCTATATTACTAATACCATTTTACAAGAAGTGATGACAGAGGGAACCGGGCGTTCAGCTTATCTGTATATGTCAAAAGATTATGCTTTGGCTGGTAAAACAGGTACAA
This sequence comes from Methylomarinum sp., assembly GCA_013139755.1. The sequence continues at coordinate 3,473 of WTAG01000650.1, forward strand.
CCAACAAATTAAGAGATAGCTGGTTTGCAGGCTTTAGTGGAGACTATCTTTCTGTCGCATGGGTAGGGCGAGATGATAATAAACCGTCTGGCTTAACCGGTGCTAGTGGTGCATTACAGATATGGACGGGGGTAATGAAACAAATTTCATCGCAATCGGTTAATTTGATACCGCCTGATAATATAGAAATACACTGGATAGACCCCGCAAATGGTTTGCTTGCCAATGAGCAGTGTGAAGGGGCAGTTTCATATCCTTATGTTAAGGGTTCAGCGCCGGTACAGGAATCTCCCTGTATATCATCAACTGTTAATCGTGCAAAAATATGGTTTAATAATTTTTTGCAGGATAATTTTGAGTGATCCAGCGCAAGCTCTTTGTTAAAGCGGGGGAGGCCTCCTGTAAATTGCCAGTGTTTATTTGCCATTGATTGACCATAAAAAATAATTGAGTATGTTTAAAAGAATAGTTATAAATTTATCCGTTTTTTTGTTAGTACTTTTATCTCATGAGGTAAAAGCAGAAACAGCCCCTATCGACAAATTAAAAGCCTTTCTAGCAAATACACGTTCGTTAACGGCTGATTTTAAACAAGTGACGTTAAATGAAAGTGGCCAGGCAGCACAAGCTAGCCGGGGAGTGTTTTATTTAAGTCGGCCAGGTAAGTTTCGCTGGAGTTATAAAACCCCGTTTGAACAAGAAATTGTATCTAATGTTGGCAAGGTCTGG